>NZ_JBHWBP010000010.1:0-36329 GCF_042735575.1 Streptomyces sp. NPDC059564
GGGTAGGTTCCCCGCCGCTTCCGCCGTTCCTACGGGGCTCAGCGCGCGCCCGCTCCCGCCTCCTCGGCCGGCTCCGCGGCGGCCGGGGCCGCAACCCCGGCACCCTTGCGGTCCCGCATCAGGATCAGGGCCAGCCCCGCCGCGGCCAGGACACCGAGGGCGGCCGCCCCGAAGGTGGCCGACATGGCCGAGGTGAAGGCGGACCGGGCGGCGTCGGCCAGCGCCGGGTCGGTCAGCGCGGCGGCCACCGAGTGCCGGGCGGCGTCCGGGGCGGAGCCGGGCATCTCGCCGCCGTAGACCCCGCTGAGCAGGGCGCCGAGGACGGCCACGCCGAGCGCGGCGCCGGCCTGCTGGACGGTGTCGTTGAGGGCGGAGCCGACGCCGGCGTGCTCCTCGGGGACGGCGCTCATGAGGGCGGCGGTGGCGGCGGGCATCGCCAGACCCCCGCCGAGGCCCATCACCGTCATGGCGGCGCACAGCGGCCAGAAGCTGTCGCCCGCCTCCAGGGTGGCCAGGAGCCCGAAGCCGCCGGCGATGACGGCGAGGCCGACAGCCGTCATGATCCGGTTGCCGATCTTGTTGCCCAGGGTGGCGCCGAGGCCGTTGAAGACCAGGGTGGCCACGGCGAGCGGCGTGAACGCGAGGCCGGTCTCGGTCGGGCTGTAGCCGGCGACGAACTGGAGGTACTGGGTGAGGACCAGCATCAGGCCGCCGTTGGCGAAGGTGAGCAGGACCAGGGAGAAGCTGGAGCCGCTGAACATCCGGTTGCGGAACAGGTCGAGGGGGACCATCGGCGAGTCGGTGCGCAGCTCGTGGAAGACGAAGGCGGCGAGGGCGACGACCGCGACCGCGGCGTAGCCGGTGAGGCCGTCCTTGGGGAAGGCGATGATGGCCCAGATCAGGGCGGTCATCCCGGTGACGGACAGGACCATGCCGATGAAGTCGGGCTTGCGCCAGGGCCCCTTGGACTCGGGCATCAGGATCAGCGCGGCGGCGATGGCGAGCAGCGCGATCGGCACGTTCATCAGGAAGACGGCGCCCCACCAGAAGTGGGCGATGAGCACGCCGCCGAGCGCCGGGCCGCCGACGAGGCCGACGACGGCGACCGCACCCCAGGCGGAGATGGCCTTGCGGCGCTCCTCCTCGTCGAAGACGGTGATCAGGATCGAGAGGGTGCTCGGCATGACGAGCGCTCCGCCGATGCCCATGACCACGCGGCCGGCGATGAGCTGGGCCGGGGAGTCGGCGTAGGCGGCGAGCAGGGAGGCGATCCCGAAGAGGGCGAGCCCGATGATCATCATCCGGCGGCGGCCGAAGCGGTCGGAGAGGCTGCCCGCGGTGAGCAGGAGTCCGGCGAAGACCAGGATGTAGGACTCGATGATCCACTGGATGTCCTCGGCGCCCGCCCCCAGGTCCTCGGAGATCGGCGGGATCGACACGGTCAGCACCATGTTGTCGACGACCAGCACGAGCGTGCTCAGGCAGAGCACGATCAGGATGAGCCAGCGGCGCGGATCGCGCGCCACCCCGCTCGTGGTGATCTCGTCCAGCGCGTCCATGGCGATCCCTTTCCCCTTCTCCCGACTGCTGCGTACACCGTTCGCTCGGTGCCGTGAACAACGTACGCCCCTGCGTACATCGTTCGCAACCCCCCTGCGTGGAACCCCTGCGGAAGCTCGCGCGGAACCTTGCGCGGAGCCGGAATGCGGCACGGCTAAGCTGCGCGCGTGCCGTCGTACTCGATCGGGCAGGCCGCGGGCCTGCTGTGCGTGAGCCCGGAAACCGTCCGCCGCTGGGCCGACGCGGGGCGGCTGCGCGCGGTCCGCACCCCGGACGGGTCCCGCGTGGTGGACGGCACGGCGCTCGCCGCCTTCGCCAAGGAACGCGCCGAGGGCCTGCACCCGGTGCCGGAGCGCGCCGCGGCCACCTCCGTGCGCAACTCCTTCGCGGGGATCGTCACTGCGGTACGGGTGGACGAGGTGGCGGCCCAGGTGGAGATCCAGTCGGGCCCCCACCGGATCGTCTCCGTCGTGACTCGCGAATCGGTGGAACAGCTGGGGATCGCGGTCGGCGTCAGCGTCACCGCCCGCGTGAAGTCCACGGACGTCCACGTGGACGTCCCCTAGGACGCCAGGACGCCCACGCCCGGACGGCTACGCCCGGACGCCCGCGCCCGGGGACGGTTCGGGCGCGCCCGGACCGCCTGACGGCTAACCGCAGCGCAGCGCCGCGTACAGGTCCAGCTTGTGGTCCAGGCGGGACAGGTCACGGCCCGTCAGGGCCTCCACCCGCTCGATCCGGTAGTGCACCGTGTTCACGTGCAGGTGCAGGGCCTCCGCCGTACGCGCCCACGAGCAGTTGTTCGCCAGGAAGACCTCCAGGGTCTCCCGCAGCATCCCGTCGCCCAGCGCCCCCAGCGTCCGCGCCCCGAACACGCCGCGCACCTCCGGCGGCACCCCGGACAGCAGTTCCGCGAGGGTGTCCAGCTGCTCGACGGCCCGTACGGGGCTCTCCGCGTCGGCCGCCGTCAGCGTGAACAGGGCCTGGTTCAGGGAGGCCCGGAGCTGTTCCGGCCCCGCCGCCCGCGCGCCCGCGCCCAGCCGCAGGTCCGCCTCCGGACCCCCGCACGCCTGGAGCAGCGGCCACACCCCGCGCAGCCCGGCGGTGACGTCGACCCCCGCGCGCGGGTCCTCGTACAGGACGGCGGCGGACCCGCCGACGGCCCACGGGACCCCCTCCAGGTGGGCCAGCGCCTCGGCCAGCGCGTCCCCGGAGGTCGAGGCGAGCACCCGGTAGGGGCCGCCGGCCGGCAGTCCGGCCGCGGTCAGCGCCTCCTCCAGGGCCACCGGGTCGACGTCCCCCGACAGCAGGGCGATCAGCTCCTGCCCGGCGGCCCGCGCGGCGGCGGCCCGGCGGGCGTGCCCGTCGCGGTACTGGGCGAGGACCTCGGCGATCTCGTGGAGCACCCGCGGCGGCGCCGCGTCCGCGTCGGGCAGGTACAGGTGCCAGGCGTCGTACGGGGAACCGTCGGACTCGATCCGCAGGGACAGCCCGTCCCGCGCGGGGGTCGCCCGCTGGGCGGGGACCAGCGGGGCGGACGGGGTGCGGGCGATGGTGCGCCCGCTCGCGGTGAGCACGTAGCAGGCCACCTTGCCCAGGTGGGCGCAGGCCCGGTCCAGGATTTCGCCGGGTCCGGCGCCGCCCTCCAGCAGCCGGCTCAGCTCCCCGCGCACGTTCTCGGGGAGCGCGAAGATCCGCGTCGGGCGCCGGCTCAGGTCCCCCCACTGGCGCAGGTACACGGCCTCGGTGACCGCCCGGAAGCTGGTCCGCGCCGGGACGGCCACGATCGGCAGCCGGTGGGCCCGGCAGGCGGCGACGAGGTCGTCGGGGACCCGGCCGTGCGTCTCCTCACCGGCGAGCAGGGCGGTGGCCCCGGCCGCGGCGAGCGCGGAGACGAAGCGGTCCACCTTCTTCGGGTCGTCCTGCGCCCACCACACGAGCCCGCTCAGCACCAGCTCCCCGGGGCCCAGGAAACGGCCCGGGTCCTCCAGGTCGGTGGCGGTGACCCCGCTGACCTCCTGGCCGAGAAGAGCTTCCTCACCCCAGAGCAGTGTGAGACCGAGGTTGTCGGACTGGAGCAGGTCGAGGACGTGCATGGCAGGGACTCCTTGCGGTGGGGGTGACCCACATTCGCCAGGTGAATACGAGAAACAACATCGTAAATGCAAGGCGATCCGCTGCCTACGGCTTTTGGTTGATCATCCAGGGCGAACCGCCGCCGGCCCTCCCCTTTCCGTGTCCGGGACCAGTCGTTTCGTCCCCCGCCCCGTTGCTTCACTGAGGAGAACGCCCGGGTTGCAGAGAGGCTGGTGGCGCGAAATGGACCTCAACACGGTGCTCGACGTGCGCGACGCGCGCCGCCGCGAGCCCTGGCGGCCCGGCGACGCCTGGCTCGGCGGCGGCACGTACCTCTTCTCCGAGCCACAGCCGCACATCCGCCGCCTCGTCGACCTCTCCCGGATGGGCTGGCCGCCCCTGTCCTGGCAGCCCGACGGCTCCCTCGACATCGCCGCCACCTGCACCATCACCGAGCTGTCCCGCTTCGGCCGCTCCCTGCCGGCGACGGCCGCGCCGCTGATCGAGCAGTGCTGCCGGGCCTTCCTCGCCAGCTTCAAGATCTGGAACATGGCCACCGTCGGCGGGAACCTCTGCAACGGCCTCCCGGCCGGCCCGATGATCTCCCTGACCGCCGGCCTGGACTCCACCGTCCTCCTCCAGGGCCAGGACGGCGCCACCCGCCGCATGCCGGTCACCGAGTTCATCCTCGGCGCCGGGGTCAAGGCCCTGCGGGACGGCGAGCTGCTGCGTTCCGTCCGCGTCCCGGCCCGCTCGCTGACCTGCCGTACGGCCTTCCGGCAGGCCTCCCTCTACGGACTCGGCCGCTCCGGCGCCCTGGTGACGGGCACCCGCGACCCCCAGGACGGCTCCCTCGCCGTCACCGTCACCGCCGCCACCACCCGCCCGTTCCGCTTCTGGTTCACGCTGCCGCCCACCGCCGCCGAACTGCGGGCGGTGATCGACGACGCCGTCCGTCCCGAGGAGTGGTACGACGACATCCACGGGCTGCCCGACTGGCGCCGGCACATGGCGCTGCTCCTGGCGGAGGAGATCCGCCGCGAACTCACGGCCGGTTCCACGGCGGAGGAGGTCTCCCGATGAGCTACGAGATCGAGATCAACGAGCAGCGCTTCGAGGACGAGCCGCGCGCCGGCCAGTGCCTGCGCACCTACCTGCGCGAACGCGGCTGGTTCGGCGTGAAGAAGGGCTGCGACCAGGGCGACTGCGGGGCCTGCACCGTCCACGTCGACGGGCAGCCCGTGCACAGCTGCCTCTACCCGGCCGTCCGCGCCGGGGGCCGCTCCGTCACCACCGTCGAGGGCCTCGCCAAGCCCGGCGGCGAACTCCACCCGGCGCAGCGGCAGTTCCTCGACGCCCAGGGCTTCCAGTGCGGCTTCTGCACCGCCGGGTTCCTGATGACCACCGCCGCCCTCCAGGCCGAGGAGGGCACCGCCCACGACGACGGCAAGCTCCAGGACCTCCCGCGCGCCTTCAAGGGCAACATCTGCCGCTGTACGGGCTACCGCGCCATCGAGGACGCGGTGCGCGGGGTCAAGCACACCGAGAACCCGGAGGCCGGGCAGGCCGTGGGCAAGTCGCTGGGCGCCCCCGCGGGCCCGCTCGTCGTCACCGGCACCGCCCGCTACACCTTCGACGTCGAGGTGCCCGGCCTGCTCCACATGAAGCTGCTGCGCTCCCCGCACCCGCACGCCCGGATCGTCGACATCGACACCCGCGACGCCCTCCAGGTCCCGGGCGTGCACGCCGTCTTCACCCACCACGACGCCCCCGACCGGCTGTATTCGAGTGCCCGCCACGAGCACCCCACCGAAGACCCGATGGACACCCGCGTCCTGGACGACGTGGTCCGCTTCGTCGGCCAGCGCGTCGCGGCCGTCGTCGCCGACAGCGAGCAGGCGGCCGAGGAGGGCTGCCGCCGCGTGGTCGTCACGTACGAGGAACTCCCGTACGTCATCGACCCGGAGGAGGCGATGCTCCCGGGCGCCCCCGTCCTCCACCCCAAGGGACCCGAGTCGGGCATCTTCCGCGCCGAGAACAACGTGTGCGGCGAGGTCCACAACACCCTCGGCGACATGGAGAAGGGGTACGCGGAGGCGGACGTCGTCTACGAGGAGACCTTCCGGACGCAGCGCGTCCAGCACGCCAGCCTGGAGACCCACGGCAGCGTCGCGTACTTCGAGCCCAAGGAGGAGGGCGACGGCGAGCGCATCACCGTCCGCTCCTCCACCCAGGCACCCTTCCTGACCCGGCGGGCGCTCTGCGCCCTCTACGACCTGGGCGAGGACGAGGTCCGCGTCGTCGCGGGCCGCGTGGGCGGCGGGTTCGGCGGCAAGCAGGAGATGCTCACCGAGGACATCGTGGTCCTCGCCGCCCTGAAGCTGCGGCGCCCGGTGAAACTCGAATTCACCCGGGCCGAGCAGTTCTACGGTGCCACCACCCGCCACCCCTTCAAGATCACCATCAAGATCGGCGCCAAGGCCGACGGCACCCTCACCGCGCTGCGCATCCGCGTGCTCTCCAACACCGGCGCCTACGGCAACCACGGCCCGGCCGTCATGTTCCACAGCGTCGGCGAGTCCTTCGCCGTCTACAAAGCACCGAACAAAGAAGTAGAGGCGTACTCCGTCTACACCAACGGCGTACCGGCGGGCGCCTTCCGCGGCTACGGCCTGGGCCAGGTCCTCTTCGCCCTCGAATCGGTGATGGACGAGCTCGCCATCAAGCTCGGCATGGACCCGCTCGAACTCCGCGAGAAGAACGTCATCGGCGCCGGCGACCACATGGTGACCCCGATCGGCCACGAGGAGGACCTCTTCATCGCCTCGTACGGGATGAAGCAGTGCATGGACGTCGTCCGCAAGGCCATCGCCGAGGACCGCAGCCACGAGGACGTCCCGGAGGGCTGGCTCACCGGCACGGGCACGGCCGTCGCGATGATCGCGACCGGCCCCCCGGGCGGCCACTTCGCCGACGCGCGGGTCAGCCTGCTGCGCGACGGCACGTACGACATCGCGGTCGGCACCGCGGAGTTCGGCAACGGCACCACCACCGTCCACAAGCAGATCACCGCCGGCGCGCTGAACACCACGGTCGACCGGATCACGGTCCGCCAGTCGGACACGGACGTCGTGCGCCACGACACCGGCGCCTTCGGCTCGGCGGGCACGGTGGTGGCGGGCAAGGCCGTGATGCTGGCCGCCAACTCCCTCGCGGAACGCCTCCGGACCTTCGCCGCCCGGCACACGGGCGTGGCCCGGCACCTGTGCAAGCTCCAGGCCGAGGCCTTCGACTGCGCGGGCCGCGTCCTCACCCTCAAGGAGCTGTACGAGGCCGCGTACGACAAGGGCGAGCTGGACGAGATCGCGGCGGACGGCCACTGGGGCGGCTCCCCCCGCTCGGTGGCCTTCAACGCCCAGTGGTTCCGCCTGGCGGTGGATCCGGACACCGGCGAGATGAAGATCCTGCGCAGCGTCCACGCGGCCGACGCCGGCAAGGTCATGAACCCGATGCAGTGCCGGGGCCAGGTCGAGGGCGGCGTCGCCCAGGCGCTCGGCGCGACCCTCTTCGAGACCGTACGGGTGGACGGGCGCGGGGAGGTCACCACGGCCGCGTTCCGCCGCTACCGGCTCCCGCAGTACGCGGACGTCCCGCGCACGGAGGTCCACTTCATGGAGACCTCGGACGCGATCGGCCCGCTCGGCGCCAAGTCCATGTCCGAGAGCCCCTTCAACCCGGTCGGCCCGGCCTTCGCGAACGCCCTGCGGGACGCGACGGGCGTGCGGTTCACCGAGATGCCGGTGACGCGTGACGTGGTCTGGCAGAAAATCGCCCGGAAGCTGCAAGGTGAAACCCACAAATGAGGGCCCAGCTGCGGCTCATACGTACCCCTGAACCTCGCAGATGAGGTTCCAGCGGCAGACGAGCCGGGCATGAGACTCCCATGGCCACCTTCCTGCTGCACGGCGAGCTCGACCACCCGGCGACCCTGAGCGTCTCCGACCTGCGGGCCTGGCCCCGGCAGCGGGCCGAAGTCACCTTCGACTGCGCGACGAACGGCCCGCAGCACCACGTCTTCGAGGGCGTGCTGCTGCGGGACGTCATCTCCGGCGCGGGCCCCGTCTTCGACGCCCGCCGCCGCAAGGACCGCGGCCGCTACCTCCTCGCCGTCAGCGGCGGCGACGGCCACCACACGGTCCTGTCCTGGGCGGAGCTGGACGACGACTTCTGCGGAAGCCCGGTCCTGCTGGCCACCCGCCTCGACGGCGAGGACCTCGACGGGGCGGGCAGCCAGCTGGTGGTTCCCTCCGACCGCTGCGGCGCCCGCTACGTCAGCGCGGTCACCCACATCTGGTTCGGCACCCTGACCGTCCCGGCCCTCGCCGAGGTCTAGCTACCGGTCAGAGGTAGAGGTCGATCGTGAAGCGCCTCTCGCCCATACCGATCGTGTCGGCGTGGACCGAGCCACTGGCCCGGTCGAATTGGCCGGTGCCGCCGGTGATCCCGTTGTCGAACGAAGGGGGAGGGCCCGGGTTGAGATTGCCGAAGACCATGCCCTGCACGGAGATCTGGCCGCCCCCGAGCGTGTAGGTCACGACGCACTCCTCCGCCCCGCCGTTGTCGAGCCGGGTGGTGACGCAGGTGCCGTCGGTCTCGCCGACCTGGTTGTCGTGCTGGTCGAAGAGGATCGAGCGGAAGACGGTCCGGTCGCCCTGGGCGGGGGCGCCGCCCGGGTTGACGGGGAAGCGCGTCTGCTGCGCGAGCCGGCCGACGAGTGTGATGACCCGGTGCCGGCCCTTGTCGTGGGCGGGACCGGAGTCCGCCGCGGCGGCCGCGACAGGGGTGCCGGCGAGAAGGGTGACCAGCGCGGCGGCCGTGCCGAGACAGGCTGCTCTGATGGGGCGCATCGTGTGGCTCCTGAGGTTGATGCTCAAGGACGGTCAGATGACCAAACGGTCATGCGATTTCATTCATAACCCCGGCGCCGCCGCCGCCCGGAACGTCTCGGCGCGACCCACCGGCAGATCCGACCGATCGGGCCAACCCGGGACGTGAGGCGGCCCCCTGCGCACGGCCGCCCCGGCTCAGGCGCCGGCGCCCGCCCGGACCGCGTCGGCGAGCAGCTGGGCCGTGGTGTCCGCCGGGCCGACCAGGTGGGTGCGGGTGAGGGCGAAGGACAGCCCGCGCTCGCGGTCGGCGAAGGCGATCGAGCCGCCGCTGCCGTGATGCCCGAAGGCGGCCCCCGCCCCGCCCATCGGCGGCATGCCGAGGAAGTAGCCGAGCCCCTTGGCGTGCCGCCTCAGCAGCATCCGGTCCTTCCCCTCCACCGCCACCGCCGCGACCTCGGCGACCCGGTCCGGGGAGAGCAGCCGTACGCCGTCCACCTCACCCAGCAGCGCCGCGTACATCCGGGCGGCCGCGCGGGCGGTCACGGTCCCGCAGGCGGGCAGGTCGGCCCGCAGGTAGGCGGGGCTGTTGGCGAGGGCGGCGGTGGTCCACAGGCCCCGGTTCGGGGCGACGAGCCGGGTGAAGGGGGCGCCGTACGGGAGCCCGCCCAGGTACGCCTCCCAGCCGGCCTCCGCCAGCGGCGCGACCCGGGGCAGAGCGGACACCGGCAGTCCGAAGTACAGCTCGTCGGCGATCCCGAGGGGCTCGGCGACGTACGTGCGCAGCGCCTGGCCGGGGGTGAGCCCGGTGACCCGGCGGACGGTCTCCCCGAGCACCCACCCGAAGGTCCAGCCGTGGTACCCGCTGCCGGAACCCGGCTCCCACAGCGGCCGCGCCCCGGCGACGACCCCGCACATCGTGTCCCAGTCGCCCAGCTCGGCGCGGGTCAGGCCGCGCGGCAACTGCGGGATCCCGGCGGTGTGCGTCAGGGCGTGCCGGACGGTGATCCCGGCCTTGCCGTGCGCCGCGAACTCCGGCCAGTACCGGGCGACCGGAGCCTCGTACGCGATCAGCCCGCGCTCCGCCAGCACGTGCACCAGGGTCGCCGTGCACCCCTTGCCGACGGAGAAGGAGTGGATCGGCGTCCCGGGCCCGGGCACCCCCGCGTACGCCTCCGCCAGCGGCCGGCCCCGAAGGTACGCGGCGACCTGGAACCCGCCGTCGGCACCCGCCGCGACGAGCCCGTCGAGCGTTCGCTGAAGATCCACGCGCCCCTCCTTCACCACCGCACGCCGTTTCACGCAAGGTCACGCAGACCCTACCGTCGGTGACGAAATGGATCACCGGCGAGCGGAAGAGAAGAAGCACATGATGCGAGGCATGGCAAAGGTCCTCGGGGCGTGCGCGGCAGCGGCGGCGCTGGCACTCACGGCCCCGGGCTCGGCGTACGCGGCGCAGGGGGTCCTGTTCATCGACCGCGCTCCCCACCACGACCCGTCGGGCTGCTTCCCGCTGGGGGACTTCGCCCCGTCGGAGATCGCCAACTTCACCAACGGGGTCGCCTCGGTGTGGTCGGGCCCGTTCTGCGACGGAGGCGTGACCCAGGAGGTCCACCCCGGCGAGGTCGCCATCGGCCTCGGCCGGAGCGTTTTCATCCAGTGATCACGCGGCCTGGAGCGACACCTCGGTCGACTTGATCAGCGCGACGACGGAGGAACCGGTGGCCAGGCCGAGGGCCTCGACGGCGTCGGCGGTGATCGCGGCGGTCAGGCCGCCACCGTTCACGTCCACCTTCACGGAGGCCATGGCCGGCCCGGAGGCGACGTCCACGACGGTCCCGGCGATCTGGTTGCGGATGGACAGCCCCTCGACGGGCCCGGTGGCCAGGGCGACCTCGGTGGCCTTGACCAGCGCCGTCACGGCCGACCCGGTGACCAGGCCGAGCTCCTTGACGGCATCGACGGTGATGGCGGCGGTGATGTCCTGACCGCCCTCAAGGCGGACCTTGACCGTCGCCATCGCCGCACCGGTGGTGACGGCGGTGACGGTACCGGCGATCTGGTTGCGGATGCTCAGGCTCATGAGTGGTTCGACCTCTTACGTAGACGCGTCACGCGGCCCGGGACGAACCGCACAAGATCGACGTTATGCGCCCCCGTCCGGCCGCGCTTTCAGCCCCTCGCATCCGCAACCCGGAACCACCCGACCGGCTCGCCTCTGCGCTCAGACCGCCGAGGCGTACGCGACGAACCCGGCCCAGGCGGAGTCGCTGACCGCGAGCCGCGGGCCGGGGACAGCCTTGGAGTCCCGGACGTGGACCGTGCCGGGGGTGGTGGCCACCTCGACGCAGTCGTTGATGTTGCTGTTGGTGCTGTAGCTGCTCTTGAACCAGTGCAGTTCGGAAGCGTGGATCATGTCTCTCCCAGCAATTTCTCGATGACGACCCGAGAGTCCCCTGGCGTCAGAGCCTGGGACCGGATCCTCCCGTATTGCATTTCCAGCACCTGGAGTTGCTTGCGGCTGGAGACGGTCTGCCCGTAGAAGGCACCCTCGGAACGTCCCACCCCCGTACCATCCGCGAACTTCAGCAGCTCGATGCTTCCCGACATGCCGGCGTGGACTTCGCAGTCCATCGGCATCACTTGCACCGTGACACTGCGCAACTCGCTGACTTCCAGGATTCGTTCAAGCTGCTGCCGCCAGACCATTGTGCCTCCGATGCGGCGCCGTAGCGAGGCCTCCTCCTGCACCACGGTGATGGCAGGTGCGGGCACGCGCTCGAAAATGGACCGCCGCGCCATCCGTCCCGCCACACCCTGCCCCACCTCTTCCGCCGTGTACGAGGGCTGCCTCCCTTCGAAGAGCGCCCTCATATGGGCTTCGGTCTGAAGCAGGCCGGCAATGTTGTGCGTGCTGTAGTGGCAGACCTCGATCGCCCGGCCTTCCATCTTCCAGATCGCTCGGACCTCCTTCGGATACCGGACCCCCACCAGGTCCTCCTTCATGGCCTTGATCAGGCCGCCGGCCTTCAGCGCCTCGTCCACCCGGTCCAGATACTCCGGCTTGGCGATCCGCTTGCCGCCCTCGACCTTGTAGATCAGGTCCTCGCCGTAGCCGATAAGGGTCGCCAGCTCGGCCACCCGCATGCCCAGCGCTTCCCTCCACGCCCGCATCTGCCTGCCGAGCGCCGTGATCACCGCTACACCCTGCGCGTCCCCCGGGTCCACGGACCAGCTGTGCTCTTCAATCCCGTTACTGCCCATTCACGCCCACCTCCATCAACAGGCCGTACCCGCCAACCCGGTTGGGACAGCCTGGACAGCCTTGGACAAGCGCTGGACAGACCTTCTACGGACCGGCCAAACCACTTCACAGGGATAGCACGACCAGCCACGCTGCGTGACGTGAACACTCACTTCCACTTCACCGCGCAACTGTCAGCGACCCCCCGCGCGGCCCGCCTCGCACGGCTGCTCGCCGTCGAGCAACTCCGTTCCTGGGGCCTGCCCTTCGACGGGGCCGCGCAGGTCGTCGCCGAACTGTGCGCCAACGCCGTCACTCACGGGCGCGTCCCCGGGCGGGACTTCCGGCTGGAACTCAGCGTCACCGACGAGGGCCGCGTACGGATCGAGGTCTCGGACAGCCGGGGCGACGAGCTACCGCGCGAGCCCCGGTACGGGCTGACCATCGTCGACGCCTTCTCCTCCAGCTGGGGCAGCTCCCCGGGACCCGTCCCACGCAAGTCCGTATGGGCCGAACTGGGCTCCTAGGAAGTCAGGGCCGCCACCCCGTCGAGGATCCGCTCCAGGCCGAAGTCCAGCGGGTCAACGGCTTGCGGGGCGAACGCGCCGGCCGCGATGGCGGCGGTCAGGGCGGGGAAGCGCTCCTTGTGCCGCTCCAGGAGCTCGGCCGTCAGCTGCGCCCACTCCTCGTTCGCGGCCTCGTCGTAGTCGACGTACTGCTGGGCGATGTTGCGGATGTGGCCCACGAGCAGCAGGAACGTGTCGTGCTGCTGGGCGGCCGGCAGTCCCGTGGCGGCCAGCGCGGCCAGGGCCGAGTCCAGCCAGCCGAGTTGATGGGGGCCCATGATCTGGCGGCGCATGCCGGTCGCGGTCAGGATCCACGGGTGGCGGCGGTACACCGCCAGGCATTGGCGGGTCCATTCGGTCAGCTGCGGGCGCCAGCCGCCGGGGATGTGGGCGACCGGGGCCGGGGGACCGATCGCGAGGTCGACCATCAGGTCGAGGAGTTCGGCCTTGCCGGGGACGTACCGGTAGAGCGCCATCGCGGTGACGCCGAACTCCTTGCCCACCCGCGCCAGCGAGACCGCGTCCAGCCCCTCGCCGTCGGCGATCTCGACGGCCGCCTGCGCGATCCGGCCCGCCGTGAGCGAGGGCTTCGGGCCCCGGCTCGGCGGCTCCTGCTCGCCCCAGAGCAGCGCGAGGCTCTGCTTCGCGGCGCCCTGCTTCCCGGCCTTCTTCGCGGCCATCTTCGTCTCCTCTGCCGTGACCCGTTGACACCCCACCCTAACTGTTTATAACGTATAGCTAATCGCTTACGACATATACAGTTCCGCCGCGACCACCAGGGAGCCGTCATGATCGCCACCATCGCCACCGCAGCCGCCCTCCTCGCCGCACCGACGGCGGGAATCCTCGGCCACCGCGCCCTCAAGCGCTCCCGCAACGCCTCCCTCATGAAGATCGACACCTCCAAGGGCATCGACGAGCAGGGCTACGTCCGCATCGGCGGCATCGAGCAGTGGATCTCGGTCCGCGGCGACGATCTGACCAACCCCGTCGTCCTGGAACTGCACGGCGGCCCCGGAGCCTCGACCGCGATCTTCGGGCCGCGCACCAGATCCTGGGAGAAGCACTTCACCCTCGTCCGCTGGGACATGCGCGGCACGCTCAAGACCCTCGGCCGCGGCGGTCCGGAAGGGCAGGGCGAGATGACCTTCGACCGGATCTACGCGGACGCGGTCGAGGTCACCGACCACATACGCACCCGCCTGGGCACCGAAAAGATCGCCCTGCTCGGCCACTCCTACGGCAGCGCCTTCGCCCTGCGGCTCGCCCGCGAGTTCCCCGAGCGCTACAGCGCGTACGTCGGCACCGACCAGAACATCCACGACGACGGCCGCGACGACTCCGTCCACCAGGCCCTGCTCACCCGGCTGCGCGCGGCCGGGAAGCGCAAGGAGCTGGCGGCGGCAGAGGCCCTCCACCCCGATCACCGGCAGTGGACCGCCCGCGAGGTCGCGATGCACGCCAAGCTGCTGGCCACCAGCGACCCGCTGACCCTGGACACGATGAAGAAGGTCGTCATGGGGTCCCTGTGGTTCTCGCCGCTGCACTCGCTGCGCGAGCTGCGCCACTTCGTCAAGGGCATGAGCCTCTCGGAGCAGATCACGGAGTCCACCGCCGGGTTCGACGACTGGGCCGACGGCACCCGCTTCGAGCTCCCCTTCTTCGTCTTCCACGGCGAGAAGGACGTCATCGCGTCCCCGGAGCGCGCCCGCCGCTTCTTCGACGACGTCGAGGCACCGGTCAAGGCCTTCGCCCTGATCGAGGACTCCAGCCACTTCGCCGCATTCCGGCGGCCGGAGCGCTTCCTGGAACTCCTGCTGACCCATGTCCGGCCGGCGGTCGCGGACGAGCCGGCCGTCGCGTCGGCCCAGTCCCCCGGTGCGGGGCGGTAGTCGGTCGTTGGCCCTGACGCGGGCTCGGGGCGGCCTCAGGGGCGGGCGGGGGATGTCCCCGTGGCCGCCATCCGGCGCGCGGCGGCAGCGTATGGGGCATGCAGACGACCACGCTCCGCCGCGGAGCCGCCGCGCTCGCGCTCGCCGCCACCCTCACCGGTCTGGCGGTCGCCCCCGCCCTCGCCGCCACGCCCTCGTACGACTTCGGAGACTGCCCGGCGATCCCGGCCGGGGTCGACGCCACGCGCTGGAAGTGCGAGGTGCTCACCGCCACCGGGTCGCTGCACCTCGGCAGCCGTGACGTCCCCGAGCTGGCCCCGATGACGATCACCCACGCCGAGGGGCCCCTGCCCGACAGCACCAAGGGCCAGGTCTGGGGCGCCCTGCGCGGCGGCCCGACCCCCGTCCCCGGCGGGCCGCCCGGGCTCGGGCTCGCCCTCCAGCCGGAGTACGGCGGCCGGTCCGACTTCTACTCGGTCGGCGACGAGATGGGCCTCTTCACCCTGCGCTACCGCGTCGTGAGCCCGCTGCTGCCGCCGAGCTGCGTCATCGGCGGGGACGACACCCCCATCGAGCTCCGCCTCAAGCGGGTCGGCAGCTCGGAGTGGGTCTCGAAGAACCCCCCGGTGATCAAGTTCGCCGCGACCGACACCGCCTTCAAGGTCCCCGCCGCCACCCACTGCGGCCCCCTCGGCAGGCTCCTGAACACCCGCCTCGGCCTGCCCGCCCAGACCGGCAACACCATCACGCTCTCCGCCGTCTACACCTTCAAGACGTACGACCAACTCCCCGCGCGTTGACGCGGAAACCGGCGCGTCCACCGGGTCTCGGTCGGCCGAGACCCGGTCGGACCGTACGTTTCTTTTGCTTCGCAGTACTAAGAGCAAGAACCGCACCCAACCCCACCAAACCTCCCCGCGGAGGCGCCCTCACTCACACGGGTGAACAACTCCAACTGGGCTGGATTTATGACTGGTTGCGGGGCATATGCTCGCCCCGACAACCCCACAAATGAGACGGCCCCCGACGGGACGGCAATCCCGGCCGAGGGCCTGACCAACGAGGAAGCACAACCTTCCCTATGGCTCTTCGGCAGCTTATCGCGCCCTCGCGCGCGCGGTACGGCGTTCAGCACTGCAAGGTCCGGCACACGTCCCGGTTCGAGGCACTCGGCCACCACCTGCTCAAGCACCCCGAGATGTCGCTGACCGCGAGGGGCCTGGCCGGGTACATCCAGGCGCTGCCGCCCGGAACGTCCATCACCATCAAAGACCTGGCCAGGCGCGTCCCCGAGGGCCAGGCCCGCATCGCCTCGGCACTCCGCGAACTGGAGCGGTACGGCTACCTGGAGCGGATCCGGGTGCAGCTCCCCAACGGCCGCTTCATCACCCGAACGGTGTCCTACAACCACCCGAAGGCCGCCCTCACCACGCCACCCCCTCCCCCGGAGTGGGGAGCACCGGAGAGGCGTCCCGCACCGGCACCGGTAGCCGAACCCGAGCCGGAGCCGGAGCCACAGCCCGAGCCGCAGCCGGAGGAGGCAGAGACCGCCCCCGCCCCCGCCCCCGCACCGGAACCGCAGCCCGAGCCCGAGCCCGAGCCGCAGCCGCAGCCGCAGCCGCAGCCGCAGCCCGAGCCGGTTCCGGAGGAGGCAGAGACCGCCCCCGCACCGGAACCGCAGCCCGAGCCGCAGCCGGAGCCCGAGCCGGTACCGGCAGAGGCCGAGGAGGCAGCGCCCCCCGCCCCCGTACCGGCGGCCGAGCCGCAGCAGCAACCGCAGCCGCAGCCGCAGCCCGACCCGGTACTCGAAGCGGCAGCGGTACCGGCGGCAGCGGTACCGGCGGCAGCGAACCCGGCCCGGCGGCAGGCGGCCATGACGCTGCTCGGCGGTCTACGGCGCGTCGACCACCGCCTGCTGCTCGGCGACCGGGACATCGCGCGGCTCGCCGGTCACGTCGAGGTCTGGCTGGAGCGCGGCGGCACCGTGGACGCCATCACCTCGGTCCTCACCGCCAACATCCCCCACCCGCTCCTCAACCCCGGCGGACTCGTCTCGCACCGCCTCAGGGCCCAACTCCCGCCCGAACTGGCCCCCTTGTTCCGGGCGGCCGCCTACGTACCCCCGGACCCCTTCCAGACCTGTCCCCGGTGCGACCGCGCGTTCCGCAGCCCCACCCCCGGCACCTGCGGCGACTGCACCGAGGACATCCTCACGGGCCGACTACAGCTTGCTGAAGAAGCGGCTGAACCGTTCGACGCTCACGGTGCCGGCCTTCTGCGCGAAGGCGCCGACGACGTCCCACTCGCCGACGGTCTGGCCGATGTTGGCGGTCAGAGCGGTCCCGGCGGCCGTGTCCTTGGCCGGCTGGCCCGCGGAACCCCCGGACAGTTCGACGATGAGCGGCACCTGGGTGGAGAGGCTGACCGCCCCCTGGAGCACCTTCCCGGGGATCTTGCTCTGGACGACGGTGCCTGAGACCACCCCGGCGCCCTTCCGTCCCAGGTGGTCGAAGAAGCGCGTGGCATCGGACGCGCCCGCGCCCGCGATGGCCCCCACGAACGCCCGCCCGCTCTGCCGGACGATCACGCTGGCGGCCTTGTTCATGCGGGCCGCGGCCCAAGCGCCCTTGGCGCCCTTGGCCACGGCTCCGACGGCCGGAAGGGCCGCCAGCGCGTCGGCGCCGAGACCGGCGATCGTGGCGGCGTCCCAGTCACCCTGGATGGAGGCGGCCGCCGCGTGCGCGCCCAGCGAGCCGAGCGCGGAGACGATGGCGATGGGCGCCATGATCGGAGTGAGCACCGGGATCAGCGCCAGGATGCCCGCGGCGGCACTGACCAGTCCGAGGATGTCCCCCACGAGGCCCCAGAAGCCGGCCGCCTTGGCCTTCGCCTCCGCTTCGGCCCTCGCCCGCTCGACGGCCCATGCCGCCGTCTTCTCGTACAGCCACTGCTCTTCCTTGCCCCGGGTCTCGATGACCTTGGACAGTTCCCGGTCCACGAAGAAGCACTGGAGCTGGTACTCCGCCTGCACGGCCAGGGCGGTGTCCACCAGGTCGTAGAGCGGGCCGTCGGGGATGCGCGCGCCGGGGTAGGCCAGGTCCTTCAGCCGCCACAGGTCCATGTCGAAGCCCGACCCCTTGAAGGTCGTGTCCTCGGGCCGCTCGTTGCCTTCCGCGTCCCAGGGGCTGGAGTCCCAGGCGGCGCCCCGCCTGCCGAGTTCGCGGGCGATCTCGGGGTCATGGAAGTCCACGATGCTGCGCAGGGTGTGCATGCGCCGGAACACGGGCGGCAAGTACGTGGCCCCGCCCCACTGGTCCGGATCGAACGGCAGCTCGTTGCCCGACCCATCGGTCACCTTGGGGCGTTCGGCGATGGTCTTGGCTATCTGCGATAAAC
This sequence comes from Streptomyces sp. NPDC059564, assembly GCF_042735575.1. NCBI lineage: Bacteria > Bacillati > Actinomycetota > Actinomycetes > Kitasatosporales > Streptomycetaceae > Streptomyces > Streptomyces sp. NPDC059564. The sequence continues at coordinate 17,621 of NZ_JBHWBP010000010.1, forward strand.
CGGGCACGGACTTGAGCGAGTCCGCGATCACGTCGGCCACGAGCCACTCGCCCTGCTCCAACACCGCCATCCGGGCCCCGCGGGAGTCCCCGAACGACCCGCCGTTCCCGCCCCAGCCCTGGCCCTCGCCCTCGCGCTCCGCCGGAGCGGCGTGGGCGTCGGTGTTGGGCGCTTCCTTCTGCCACTTGGCCACCAGGTCCTTGGCTATCCGGTCACGCTTGGCGCTCGTGACCAGCACCCCGGCCCCGGGCACCCGGTCGATCATGAAGTCGATCGCGCGCCGGGCCGCGGCCAGGTTGAGGGAGTCGACGAACGCCTCCGCCCTCTTCCGGTTCTGCGGCGAGGCCTCGACGTAGGCGCGGTACCGCTCGTCCAGCCACTTCAGGGCGGCGACGATGCTCTGCTCCTGGTAGATGAACGCGCGCAGGAGCTGGGCGACGCGGTACCGGTCGGCGGCGTGCAGGGAGTTGGGGTCCCAGCCCCACATCTTCACGGCCTGGCCCTCGTCCACGAGGAACCGGTTGAGCTCCTTGTGCGCGGCCTGCACGACCAGGTCGTGCACGGAGGCGTTGTAGCCGAGGTTCGCCAGCTGGGTGTCGGCTTCGGTTTCGGGTGTGTACAGCGGCTTCGTCACGACGAGGTCCTCCGGTCCGTGGTGGTGGTGATGGTGGTCGGCGTCATCGGCATCAGCTGAAGGCGATCGTGTTGCAGACGCCGGCCAGGATGTCGACGCAGTGGTCCCACTCGGCGAGGTTCTCGGTGGCGATGGAGAAGTCCGCCATCGCCAGCCGTCCCGGGATGGGCACGAAGACGTGCAACTGGCGCACCACGGTGGGCTGCTCGTCGTCCACGAGGAGATTGGCCGGTTTTTCGACCTTGCTGTCCTGGGTCAGCAGCAGCACGGGCCCCGTGGGCAGCCTGGTGACCCCGACCTCGGCGTCCGGATGGATCGCGCCCAGCGTGCGCGCCAGGCGCTCGACGGTGTGCTCGCCGGCCAGCTCGCTGGGCCGGGCGACGACCGTGAGGACCACCGAGCTCAGGTGCTGCCGCTCCGGCGGCGCGTCCGCCGGAGTCTTCGCCACCAGGACACCCGCGTACACGGCGCCGGCCGCGGTCAGCATCTCGAACATCGTCTGCTGCGCCAGGACGGCGTGGGCGAGCTCCTCCTGTGACGGCGGGGTCTCCAACTGCCCGAGCCGTTCGAGCAGCAGGTCGGTGTTCTCCTCCGCGGAGGCGTTCAGGTCGAGGGCCGAGAACTCCTCGGGGACGGAGAAGGTCAGCGGCAGCTCGACCCCGGCCCCCGCCGAGGGCACGCGCTCCAGCGCCCACTGCCGGTACCCGTGGGTATCGGCGGGGTTCTCCCACACCTCGGCCTGCGCACCCGCCGCGTCGCTGTGGTTGCGGACGTTGAGCCAGCGCCCTCCGGCCACCAGCTTCAGCGTCCAGGCGTCGCCGTCCGGAGTGGTCTCCTTGACGACCTCCCACATGTAGCTGTCGGCGTGGTCCGGCTCGTAGATGTACTCCTCCACCAGGGTGCTGGCGTTGCCGCTGTGCCCGTAGGTGTGCAGGTACGTGTGCCGCCGCTCCATGTTCCGCAGCATGAACCGCCCTTGGGCGTTGCCCTGCCGCAACTCCCACAGCTGCGACTGGCGCGCCTCGCCCTCCCGCAGGGGCTGCAGGTCGATGGTGCCGTGCCGCTCGTTGTCCGGGTTGGGTTTGCCGGTCAGGTACAGCCCCGTCTTCTTGTTCTTGACCAGGTACTGGCTGCCTTCGATCAGATCACTCACATACGCTCCTCATGGAATGTGGCCGTGCGAGTACGGCGAGTGATCGATTCTGCGGTGCACCGGATCCGGTATGCGGACGGCGGAGCGCGTCCTTGGCCGGAACCGCACCCGCGCCCCCGCCGTGTTTTCCGGCGGGGGCGCGGTCCAGCGCGGTCCAGTTACGGGCGGGCGGTCGGGCGGTCGGCTCGTGGGCCGGTGCCCCCGGTCGTAGGGTGGAAGCATCAGGAGGAGGCGCCCTCCCCGGATCACCCCGCGTGCCGTGGGCGGCTCCCCACCACCCCTGGCCAAGGGGAATCACCATGCGTACCCAGAACAGACGTATCCGCCGCGTGTGCGCCGTCGCCTGTACGGCCCCGCTGCTCCTGCTCGGCGCCGCCGTCAGCGCGAGTGCCGCCCCGGCGGCAGCCACCGCCGCCCCCGTATCCGTCAGCCGTGCCGTGCAGGCCTCCTCCCCGGGCGAGATCCTGACCCTGGTCAACGCCGAACGGCAAAAGGCGGGTTGTGACCCCCTGAAGGAGGACCCGCGGCTCATGCAGGCCGCCCAGGCGCACGCCGACGACATGGCGGCGAACAACCTCGGCTCGTCGCACACCGGCTCGGACGGGTCCAGCGACCTGGTCCGGATGGAACGCGCCGGCTACTCGCCCGCCGGTCCCTCCTCCGAGAACGTCTCGGGACCGGGCTTCGCTAACTCGGCGGCCCACGTGAAGGGCTGGATGGACAGCACCAGGGGCCACCGCGCCGCCATCCTGAACTGCACCTACAAGGAGACCGGGATCGGGACGAGCGGCGAGTACGCCGTCGAGCTCTTCGCCGTCAGCTCGCGGTAGCGACGGCGGCAACACCGACAGCGGTGACGGCGCGCGGTGGCGGCGTACTCGCACGGGCGCCCTAGTCGAACTTCGGCATCTCCCCGACCGTCGTCGTCAGGTCGATCACCGCGAACGCCGCGCCCTGCGGGTCCGCGACCGCCGCGAAGCGGCCGAACGGGCTGTCCATCGGCCCGAAGTGCAGCTTCCCGCCCCGCGCCTTGGTCTTCTCGATGGCCTCGTCGCAGTCCGGGACCGCGAAGTAGACCTGGACGTAGGACGGGATCTCGGGCGGGAACTCGTCGCCCATCTTCATCCGGCCCAGCACCGGGTTCTCCTTGCCGCCCAGGCTGAAGATCTTGAAGTCCATGCCCGCGGTCTCCGGGTCGTCCCCGGCTTCCATCTGCCGGCCCTCGTACGGGAAGACCTTCGTCAGGAACCCGTCCGCCTTCGCCGGTTCCCGGCTGAAGACCTCCGCCCAGGCGTACGCACCCGCCTCGCCGAGCTTCTCGAAGCCCTTGTGCTCGCCCGGCTGCCAGACGCCGAACACCGCGCCGCTCGGCTCCTTGGCGATGGCCATCGTGCCGAACGTGCCGACCTGCATCGGCTCCATCATCAGTTCGCCGCCCGCCGCCTTGATCTTCGCGGCGGTGGCCGCCGCGTCCGGCGAGGCGAAGTACAGACACCACTGCGAGGGGGCGTCGCCCCCGGGCATCGGCGGTACGACGGCCGCTACGGCCTTCCCGCCGGAGTAGGCCTGCGTGTAATTGCCGTACTCGCTGCTGGCCTCACCGAAGGTCCAGCCCAGTACGTCGGCGTAGAACTCCTTGGCGCCCTCCACGTCGGTGAACATCGCGTCCACCCAGCACGGGGCACCTTCCGGAAACTCAGACATGGTCGATCGACTCCTGTGTCGTCCGTCGTCCACTACGCATGCACTGCCTGTCGGTTCCACGCTAGGCGGGGGGTCCGACAATCGCGCGCCGACCGTGCGCGGGGGCCGCCGTCGGGGGAGGCTGGAGGCATGAACGAGATCATCATCCGGCTGGCGCAGCAGCCCGAGGCCGACGCCCTGCTCTCGCGGAGCCCGCTCGCCGCGCTCGTCGGCATGCTGCTCGACCAGCAGGTGCCGATGGAGTGGGCGTTCTCGGGGCCGTACACGATCGCCCAGCGGCTCGGCGCGGACGACCTCGACGCGCACGCCATCGCCGCCGCCGACCCGGAGGCCTTCGCGGCGCTGCTGTCGCAGAAGCCGGCCGTGCACCGGTACCCGGGGTCCATGGCGAAGCGGATCCAGCAGCTGTGCGCGTACCTGGTCGAGCACTACGACGGGGACGCGGCGGCCGTCTGGCGGGACGCGGCGAGCGGCGCGGAGCTGCTGGAGCGGCTGAAGGCGCTGCCGGGGTTCGGGGAGCAGAAGGCGAAGATCTTCCTCGCGCTGCTGGGCAAGCGCCTGGGCGTCCGCCCGAAGGGGTGGCGGGAGGCCGCCGGGGACTACGGGCCGGCGAACGTGTACCGGTCGGCGGCGGACATCACGGGGCCGGATTCGCTGGCGAAGGTCCGCGAGTACAAGCAGGCCCGCAAGGCCGCCGCCAAGGGGTAGCGCCACCCCTGCCGAGTTGACGGACTTGGCGATATCGGCAGGTCAGGGAAAGGGAGTTGATCGTAGGGTGCGGCGCATGACTGAGAACCTGACCCGTGCCGCCACCGCCGAGATCATTTCCGACGGGCCCGGGAGCCTGATCACCCTGCTCACCGACACCGACGAGCTGACCTGCAACACCGCGAGCTTCGAGGTGGGCGCGGCCGGTGCCCCGGTGCACTTCCACACCAAGGCCACCGAGTTCTTCCACGTCACCGACGGGCAGCTCGACGTCCTCGTCGGCGACGAGGTCCACACCCTCTCCAAGGGCGACTTCCTCAGCGTCGCCCCCGGCGTGAAGCACGCCTTCGCCCCGGCCGCCGGACAGACGGCCGAGGTCTTCGTCGGCTTCACGCCCGGCATGGGCCGCTTCGACTACTACCGGCTCCTCGGCCGGGTCCGCGCCGGCGAGGCCACCGTGCAGGACATCATCGACAGCCAGCCCGTCTACGACAACCACTACGCGGAGAGCGAGGCCTGGGCCGGCCGCGCCACCCGCAGCGCCGAGGCGTAGACCTCGTCGGCGCCGAGCCAGCGCAGCTCCTCCGCGAGCAGCTCGGCGCTGCTGCGCACCTTCAGGGCGACCGTCCGGTCCGGCCAGCCCGGCAGCACCAGCGCGGCCACCGCCCCCGCGGGCCGGTCGACGCGGACCTCGCCGGCGGCGGTGTCCATCCGGACCCGGGTGATGACCGGCCCGTCGGTGGTGATCCGCTCCACCGGCACCCCGAGCCGTCCCTCCAGCCAGCGCGCCAGCAGCTCGGCGCTCGCGTTGTCGGCCTCGCTCTCCACCGCGGCGCCCGTCACCCCGGTCACCTTCTGCTCGAAGGCCGCCGCCAGCAGGGTGCGCCACGGCGTGAGCCGGGTCCAGGCCAGGTCGGTGTCGCCGGGGGCGTACGAGGCGGCCCGCGCGGCCAGCACGCCGACCGGGTCGGGCGCCGCCTGGGAGTCGGTGATCCGCCGCTGCGCCAGCCGGCCCAGGTCGTCGCGGGCCGGATCGGCGGGGGCCTCGGCCGGCCACCACGCCACCACCGGCGCGTCCGGCAGCAGCAGCGGCAGCACCACCGAACCCGCCTGGGAGGTGAGCTCGCCGTGCAGGCGCAGCACCACGATCTCCCCGGACCCGGCGTCCGAGCCCACCCGCAGCTCGGCGTCGAGGCGGCTCTGGCGCCGCCGGTGCGGGCCGCGCGCGGTCCGCTTGATCACCGCGATGATCCGGCAGGGGTGTTCGCGGGAGGCCTCGGAGGCCGCGCGCACGGCGTCGTAGGCGTTCTCCTCGTCGGTGACCACGACGAGCGTCAGCACCAGCCCCATCGTGGGACTGCCCACGGCTCGGCGGGCCGCGAGGAGCGCCCGGTCTATCTTGCTGGACGTGGTGTCGGTCAGTTCGGTCCGCATGCCCCGAGTCTGTCAGCGCCCACCGTGCGTCCGGCACCCGGTTCGCTCGATTACGCCTGGACCGGGCCCCTCATGAGCCCCCGTCAGCGCTTCCGCCGGGCCGTGCCGAAAAGGGAACGGGAGATCTCCCGGCCCAGCTGCGTGCCGATCGAGCGGGCCAGCGAGCGGAACAGCCCGCTCCCGACGACCTGTTGGGCCAGCGAGGGATCCGGCTTCGGGGCGCCGCGCGCCGCCTTCTGCGCCTCCTTGGCCTGCTTCTCGGCCTCCGCCGCCGCGGCGGCCGCCTCCGCCTCGGCCTCCGCGGCCGCCTGCTCGGCGCTGATCTTCTCGTACGCCGATTCGCGGTCGACCGGCTCCGCGTAGCGCGAGTACAGCAGGGAGCCCTTCACCGCCCGGTCCAGGGCCGCCGCGTCGATGGGCCCCATCAGCGACTGCGGGGCGCGCAGCCGGGTGGCGGCGACCGGCGTGGGGGCGCCCTTCTCGCTGAGCACGGTGATGACCGCCTCGCCGGTGCCGAGCTGGGTGAGCAGCTCCTCCAGGTCGTACGGGGAGTTGGGGAAGGTCTTCACGGTGGCCTTGAGGGCCTTCGCGTCGTCCGGGGTGAAGGCGCGCAGGGCGTGCTGCACCCGGTTGCCGAGCTGGGCCAGCACGTCCGCCGGCACGTCCTTGGGGGTCTGCGTCACGAAGAACACGCCGATGCCCTTGGAGCGGATCAGCCGCACGGTCTGGGTGATGGAGTCGAGGAAGGCCTTCGACGCGCCGTTGAACAGCAGGTGCGCCTCGTCGAAGAAGAAGACCAGCTTCGGCCGCTCCAGGTCGCCGACTTCCGGGAGGTCCGTGTAGAGGTCGGCCAGCAGCCACATCAGGAAGGTGGAGAACAGCTGCGGCTTGTCCTGCACCGCCGGGAGTTCGAGTACGGAGACCGTCCCGCGCCCGTCGGCGGCCGTACGGAGGAACTCGCTGGTGTCGAACTCGGGCTCGCCGAAGAACTCGGAGGCGCCCTGCTGTTCGAAGGCGGTCAGCGCCCGCAGGATCACCCCGGCGGTCACCGTGGACAGGCCGCCGATGCCCTTGAGCTCGGGCTTGCCCTGGTCGGAGACGAGGAAGGCGACGACCGCCCGCAGGTCCTTGAGGTCGATCAGCTCCAGGCCCTTGGTGTCGGCGTAGTGGAAGATCAGGCCGAGGGACTGCTCCTGCGTCTGGTTCAGCTGGAGCACCTTGGACATCAGCACCGGGCCGAAGGCGGTCACGGTCGCCCGGACGGGGATGCCGGGGCCGATGCCGCCGAGGGAGTAGAACTCGCTCGGGTAGCCGGTGGCCTGCCAGTCCTGGGCGACGTCGGTGGCCCGTTCGCGGACCCGCTCGCTGTCGGTGCCGGGCGCCGAGATCCCGGATACGTCGCCCTTGATGTCGGCGAGGAAGACGGGCACGCCGTTCGTGGAGAGCTGTTCGGCGATCAGCTGGAGCGTCTTGGTCTTGCCGGTGCCGGTGGCCCCCGCGACCAGGCCGTGCCGGTTGAGCATCGACAGCGGGATGCGGATCTGCCGGTCCGGCAGACAGGTCCCGTCCCAGAGCAGGGCACCCAGGTCGAGCGCGGGCCCGGTGATGGCGTACCCGGCGGCGATCTGCGCGGCCGGGCCGCCGTCCGGGTCCGCCGGAACGGAAGGGTCGGTGCTCTGACTCATGCGTCACTCCCGAAATAGCCCTGCCTGCCACTTTTGCACCACCCGGGCGAGGCTGCGCCCGGAGGCACGGGCCCGGTAGGCTTTCCGTGTGATCTTCAAGCGCATCGGAAGCGGGCGGCCGTACCCCGACCACGGCAGGGAAACCACCCGGCAGTGGGCGGACGTAGCCCCGCGCCCGGTCCGGCTCGACCAGCTCGTGACGACCAAGGGTCAGCTGGACCTCGAAACGCTGCTCGCCGAGGACTCGACCTTCTACGGCGACCTCTTCGCCCACGTCGTGAAGTGGCGGGGCGACCTGTACCTGGAGGACGGGCTGCACCGCGCCGTGCGCGCGGCGCTCCAGCAGCGCCAGGTCCTGCACGCGCGCGTCCTGGAAATGGACTGATTGCGCCTTTCGGGTCTGCCTTACCCGATCAACAGATCATTTAGTAGGCATCGTTCCGGTACGGCACTACGCTGCGCCCATGAGCATGCTCACTCCCCCCGGCATGGGCGGAAAGTACCGCGTCACGGGAGCTGCCTACCCCCGCATGAGCCGCCCCCGGCGACGCCGGAAGGTCGTGTTCGCCCTGCTCGGATCCGTCCTCGCGCTGGCCCTGCTCGGTTACGGGGCACTCCAGCTCGTCGACGTGTTCCGCGGCAACGGCAAGCACGACGCGGCGGCGGGCACGAACTGCCCCACGGCTTCCGCTTCCCCCGCCAAGGCGGCCAAGGCCAAGGCCGCGAACACCGCGTCCGGCCCCGGCGCGGCCCCGTCCCCCACGCCCGCGGTCGCGCTTCCCCAGCCCGGCCAGATCACGGTCAACATCTACAACGCGACCCCGCGCGGCGGACTCGCCAAGGCGGTCCGCGAGGAGCTGGAGAAACGCGGCTTCAAGGTCGACAAGGTCGGCAACGCCCCGCCGGACTTCGACAAGAAGGTCCCCGGCCCGGGGATACTGGTCGGCTCGCCGCGCACCGACAAGGCGGCGTACTCGGTGCTCGCCGCGCAGCTCGCCGGTGTCACCACCCAGACCGACACCCGTGAGGGCACGGACATCGACCTGATCCTGGGCGACGCCTTCAAGGAACTCAGCCCGAAGGCGGACGCGGACAGGGCGCTGGCCGCTCTGGCCAACCCCGCGCCCGCGCCCGCCGGGAAGTGCTGAGGCGGGCGGACCCGCCGTACGGCTATTCCGCCGAGCCGTACATGCGGTCGCCCGCGTCGCCCAGGCCCGGCACGATGTAGCCGTGCTCGTTGAGCCGCTCGTCCACGGCGGCCGTCACCACCGTCACCGGCGTGCCCGCGAGCTCGCGCTCCATGACCTCGACGCCCTCGGGCGCGGCCAGCAGCACCACGGCGGTCACGTCGTCGGCGCCGCGCTTGATGAGCTCCTGGATCGCGGCGACCAGCGTGCCGCCGGTGGCGAGCATCGGGTCCACGACGTAGACCTGGCGCCCGGAGAGGTCCTCGGGCATGCGCGTCGCGTACGTGGAGGCCTCCAGGGTCTCCTCGTTGCGGACCATGCCCAGGAAGCCCACCTCGGCGGTCGGCAGCAGCCGCACCATGCCGTCGAGCATGCCGAGACCGGCACGCAGGATCGGCACGACCAGCGGGCGCGGGTGGGACAGCTTGACGCCGGTGGTCGGGCCGACCGGGGTCTCGATGTCCGCCTGCTCGGTGCGCACGTCGCGCGTGGCCTCGTACGCGAGGAGCGTCACCAGCTCGTCGGCGAGCCGGCGGAAGGTGGGGGAGTCGGTGCGCTTGTCGCGCAGCGTGGTGAGTTTGTGCGCCACCAAGGGGTGATCGACGACCTGCAAACGCACAACATCCTCCAAGACTCAGCCGGGCTTCGACCTGCGATCTGCGACCTGCGACCCTGCTACCTGCGAAAACGGCCGCCTGTTCGCGACCCACTGGCAAAAGGCTACGCGCTGGGACGACCGCCGCGCGCCTGCGCCCGACCACCGACACGCCCGGGAGCGGCCCGAAGTGCGGCCCCCGGCGACGCCCAGCACGCTGGACTGATGAGCAACGCACCGGTGATCGCGGCCGTCGACGGATCCGACCACAGTCTGCGGGCCCTGGAGTGGGCCCGTACGGCCGCCCTGCGCCACGGCACCGGCCTGCTGGTCGCCCATGTGCTCCCCGACGTCTCCCAGTTGTACGCGGGCCGCCGTTCGGCCCTGCACGACCCGAACGAGCCCGAGGCCTACGCCGACCCGGTGGGCGACTACGTGCGCCGCCTCCTGGAAGCCGCCCCCGAGCTGCCCCGGGAGGTCCGGTACGAGGCCCTGGAGGGCTCGGTCCCCGAAGCCCTGCGGGTCATCGCCGCCGAGAGCGCCCCGATGATGCTCGTGCTGGGCTCCCGCGGCCGCGGCGGGTTCGCCACGCTGCTGCTCGGCTCCAGCAGCAGGGCCGTCGCCACCACCGCGACCTGCCCCGTCGTGGTCGTCCCGCACGCCGACCGGGACGCGCACGCCGCCGGGAGCGAGCCCTCCGCCGGCCGGGTGGTGCTCGGGCTGCACTCCGCCGAGACGCCCGAGGACGTACTGGACTTCGCGTTCGCGGAAGCCGCCGCGCGGGGGACCACCGTCCAGGTGGTCTCGGCGTACGCCCTCCCGCCCGGTCCGCCCATGGTGATCGACGCCCCCTTCCAGGTGGTCCCGCCCGAGGCCCTCGCCGACGGCGGCGACGGCGTCCCCGCCGAACGGGAGATGCTGCGCTCCCAGACGGAGCGCCTCGCCCCGCTGCGGGCCCGCTACCCGGACGTACCCGTCGAACAGGCCGCCGTGCCCGGCGACGCCGCCGGACGGCTGGTGGACGCCTCCCGGTCGGCCGCGCTGGTCGTGGTGGGCCGCCACCACCCGCGCCGGCGGTCCCTGCTGATGGGATCCGTCGCGAACGCCGTCCTCCAGCACGCGCACGGCCCGGTGGCCGTCGTACCGGCCCTGCACGACGGGGAGGATGCCTGACGGGCGGCCCCGGGATCCCTGACCTGGGCCGATCTGCCGACATGTGGCATCAAACGGGCCGACCGGGGGAAGGTGGGACCGGGGGGTCTGCTTCGCGCCGGCGGAGGAGGACGACCGGACCAGCCGTGGATGGTGGCCGATGCCCGACACGCAGCCGAACAACAGCAGCACAGCGAGGGACGGGAGCGACGGGAGCAGCGGGAGAACCGGGACCGGGGCGTACGAGCCGTACGAGGGCCCGGAGACGACGGCACAGCGCAGGGCGCGGCGCGCCCAGTTCCTGCGCGACCTGAACGAGGCCCGGGAACTGCGCGACCGGGTCCAGCCGCGGCGCGCCCGCGCGGCCCGGATGCGCCAGCAGATGCGGATGCGCACATTCCGTTGGTGACCGGCGGGGCGGGCGGCCCGGCGACCGGCGCCGCGACACGGCCGCCGCGCGGAAGACCTCTCGCAAAGCCGCTGTTTCTGCCACGATGCCGATTGGGCGGGGTAAGGACCGGCGAGCGTCACGGCCGTTCCCACCCCATCCTCCGGCCGGGGGGACCTCCAACCGGCACGCCTATGACCAGTGGGAGAGTCACGGTGTATTTCGCCGCACTGCTCGCGCGCACCGAAGACGGGTGGGAAGCGAGCGACCTGGAACTCGACGACGTCGAGTCCCTCAGTGATCTGATCGATCTCGCCCGTTCCGCCGCTGTCGACGACGACACGGTGGTCGCCCTCATCGAGCAGGAGGACGCCTGGTTCGGCGTCATCCGCGTGGACGGGGAGGAGGACCCTCGGTACTACGTGTCGAACGCCTCCGCCGCCGACCGCAGCTCCTACGGATCGATGCTGACCAAAGAGCTCCTGGGCAGGGATGAGGAGGAGGACGATCTCGACGCGCTGGACCTGGACGGAACCGAGGACGGCGAGGAAGAACCCATCGCCGCGTTCACGGACGAGGACGACGACGCGGACGACGGGGTGGGATCCGGCGCCGAGCCGCTCCCGGCCGGTCCGCTCGGCGACCCCCGGCTGCTGGACGACCTCGGCGTCGGCCACAAGGAACTGATGTCCCTCGACGGAGACGCCCTCTCGGAGATCGCCGACGCCCTCGGCGCCACCGAGGTACTGGAGGCCGTCCGCTAGTGATCCCCGTGCACGACACCCCGTACGACCCCGATCCCGTACGGGATCCCTGGCGCGACTCCATGCTCCTGGCGATGGAGGAGGCCGCCCTGGCGGTACCGGCCGGCGACGTGCCGGTCGGTGCCGTCGTGCTCGGCCCGGACGGGGAAATCCTCGCCACCGGGCACAACGAGCGCGAGGCCACCGGCGACCCCACGGCGCACGCCGAGGTACTGGCGCTGCGCCGGGCGGCCTCCCGGCTCGGGGAGTGGCGGCTCACGGGGTGCACCCTGGTGGTGACCCTGGAGCCGTGCGTGATGTGCGCGGGCGCGCTCGTGCAGTCGCGGGTGGCCCGGGTCGTGTACGGCGCGGGGGACGAGAAGGCGGGCGCGGCGGGGTCCCTGTGGGACCTCGTGCGCGACCGCAGGCTCAACCACCGGCCCGAAGTGATCCGCGGGGTGCTGGAGCGGGAGTGCGCGCGGCAGCTGACGGACTTCTTCCGCGAGCTGTGACCGTGATCCGGATACGGATTTCAAACCTGGGCGCTCTTTGGGCTAAGCTCTCTCTCGGTAGCGTGTCCGAGCGGCCGAAGGAGCACGCCTCGAAAGCGTGTGATGGTGCAAGCTATCCGTGGGTTCAAATCCCACCGCTACCGCTCTGAACGAGAGCCCCGCCCCGCAAGGGTCGGGGCTCTCGGCGTTCGCGCGCGTGCTTCCGGGGGACAGCGGCGTGACCGGCCGACCGCTCGGCCGTTGTCACGGCATGAACAAGACCCAGCGCATCCTCGCCGCCATCGCCCTCGCGGGGGCCGCCGCGGGCTTCGCCGCACCCGCCGCCTCCGCCGCGGGCCTCGCCCCCCTCACCCTCCCGGACCTGCCGACGGCCGCACCCGGCATGCCGGCCGGCGCCACGCCGCACTCCGTCCAGGAGATCGGCGCGAAGGTCAGCGAGGGCGCCAACCAGCTCAACCAGCTGATGGAACTGCCGGACAAGCTCGCGCCCGTGATCGCGCCCGTCCAGCCCATCGCCGACCTGGCCGGCGCCGTCCAGTAGCCCGGCAGGTGGCCCGGCAGGTGGCCCGGCACGCGAAGAAGGCCCCGACCGGAGTCGGGACCTTCGACGGGTGGGACGGGGGAAGTGGCATCGGGGGGACAAGCCACTTCCCCCGTAGAGGACGGAACCTGCCAGCCCGAGCCGCAGTCAGGGGGGAAGCTTGCGGCTCGGACCCCGCAGTGAGGTCCTGTCCCTCACCCACCGATTTCCTGCCAGAACCGGTGGGCTCTCCTCAATCCTGCGGCTTCCGCAACCCGACACCCAGCGGCAAAGGGCCCGTACCCCCGGGTCATTGGTCCTTAAAGGACAGGTGAGTGCCACAACTTGACCGGTTAGACTCCACCGACTTCGCAGTACCGGTTGGGGAGGCCGACACCGTTCATGGACACCAAGAAGCTCATCACGGGCGTCCTCACCGTGTTCGTCCTCTTCGTGATCATCACCCAGCCGAAGCGGGCTGCCGAGATGGTGGGAATAGGCTTCCAGGGCATATCGGATGCGGCCTCCGGCATCGGCGAGTTCATCACCGAACTGGTGAACTGAACCCGTACGCTGAAGCGGTTTCCGGACTTCCCGGCCCCCCACTCCGACGGGTGGGGGGTCTTTTGCATTCCCCTACTGCGACCGAATTGCCCAGCTATGCCCAACTTGCCTTCAACACGGCGTTATACGGTGCTTGCACACAGTGCACATCTCTTGTGATGCTATGACCGCTTTTGACGGATAGTTGACTGAAGGGGTGGCGTGACCGTGCCGGCCAGTACTGCGCCTCAGGTGCCACCCCAGCAGGAGCCCCAGGTGCCTCCCCAGCAAGAGTCCCGCCAGGAGCCGCACGAGGAGCCTCCGGCCCCTGGAGGCCCTGGGGGCCCCGTGAGCCCTGTGGCCCCTCAAGGCGCTCCGGCCTCCCCGGTCCCTCAGGGCTCCCCGATCCCCCCGATCTCCCCGAGACCGCAGAGCACCCGCGGCGCCGACACCCGGGCCCTCACCCAGGTCCTCTTCGGGCAGCTGAAGGGGCTCCAGCCGGGCACCAGCGAGCACGACCGGGTGCGCGGGGCCCTGATCGAGGCCAACCTCCCGCTCGTCCGTTACGCGGCCGCCCGCTTCCGCAGCCGCAACGAGCCGATGGAGGACGTCGTCCAGGTCGGCACCATCGGCCTGATCAACGCGATCGACCGCTTCGACCCGGAGCGCGGGGTCCAGTTCCCCACCTTCGCCATGCCGACCGTCGTGGGCGAGATCAAGCGGTACTTCCGGGACAACGTCCGCACCGTCCACGTCCCGCGCCGCCTCCACGAGCTGTGGGTGCAGGTCAACGCCGCCACCGAGGACCTCACCACCCTCCACGGCCGGACCCCGACCACCCCCGAGATCGCCGAGCGGCTGCGGATCGGCGAGGACGAGGTGCTCTCCTGCATCGAGGCCGGCCGGAGCTACCACGCGACCTCGCTCGAAGCCGCCCAGGAGGGCGACGGCATGCCCGGCCTGCTCGACCGGCTCGGCTACGAGGACCCCGAGCTGGCCGGGGTCGAGCACCGCGACCTCGTACGCCACCTGCTGGTCCAGCTGCCCGAGCGCGAGCAGCGGATCCTGCTCCTGCGGTACTACAACAACCTCACGCAGTCGCAGATCAGCGCCGAGCTCGGCGTCTCCCAGATGCACGTGTCGCGGCTGCTCGCGCGGAGCTTCGCCCGTCTGAGATCCGCAAACAGGATCGAGGCCTAACCGGATCGAGTGGAGACGCTCCAGCGTTTCCCTACAGAAACGGCTCATTCCGCTCGGTCGATGGTCTGTCGCTGGAGATACTTGTCGACATGACGCTACAGCGTGTTGCCGACATGTGACATTCTGCTGGAACCGCGTTTGCCGCAGCCCCGCCTCCGGTATTCAGGTGGAGGCTGCGTTCCTCCGACGGGCGCGCAGAGAACGCGACCGTCCGCGACCTCAAGGGGGTGGCATGTCCGTAGACCAGGGCAGCTCCAAGGTGCTCACGCTCGTCAAGCGTGAGGCGCCGGCAGTGTCCGACCGCTCGGAAGCCATCGACACCCGCACCCTCTCCCGCTCCCTCTTCCAGCGACTCGCCGCCCTGGACGCGGACAGCCCGGACCGAACGTACGTACGCGACACCCTGATCGAGCTGAACCTGCCGCTGGTGCGTTACGCGGCGGCCCGGTTCCGCAGCCGCAACGAGCCGATGGAAGACATCGTCCAGGTCGGCACGATCGGCCTGATCAAGGCGATCGACCGGTTCGACTGCGAACGCGGGGTCGAGTTCCCGACGTTCGCGATGCCGACCGTCGTGGGCGAGATCAAACGATTCTTTCGAGACACTTCCTGGTCCGTCCGCGTCCCGCGCCGGCTCCAGGAACTGCGCCTGGCGCTGACCAAGGCCAGCGACGAGCTCGCCCAGAAGCTGGACCGGTCCCCGACCGTGCCGGAGCTGGCCGCCGTGCTCGGGGTCTCCGAGGAGGAGGTCGTCGACGGGCTCGCCGTCGGCAACGCCTACACCGCCTCCTCGCTCGACTCGCCCTCTCCGGAGGACGAGGGCGGGGAGGGCTCGCTCGCGGACCGCCTCGGCTACGAGGACACCGCGCTCGAAGGCGTCGAGTACCGCGAATCGCTCAAGCCGCTGCTCGCCAAACTCCCGCCCCGGGAACGGCAGATCATCATGCTGCGCTTCTTCGCGAACATGACCCAGTCGCAGATCGGCGAGGAGGTCGGCATCTCCCAGATGCACGTCTCCCGGCTGCTGACGCGCACCCTCGCGCAGCTGCGCGTGGGCCTGATCGGGGAGTGAACCGGGGCTGAGCGGAAGCCGCGGGGTTCCCATTTGACGTAGCGTCAGGAAAACTGGCGCGATGCGAACGGGATCCCGCGCGGCGCTCGCCCTCGCCCTGTGCTGCTGCACGGCCGCCGCCGCCCTCACCGGATGCGGCGGACCGGCCCGGGACGGCTACGTCGCGGTGGGCGCGGCCGGACCCGGCCCCGAACGGGGCGCGGGGGAGAACGTGGCGCCCCAGGGGCGGGTCGAGTTCCAGGCCCTGCCCCCGGCGGCGTCGGCCTCCACGTCTTCTACGTCGCCCGGCGCATCCGGGTCCCAGCCCGGCGGCGGCTCCGCCCAGGGCGGAGGGACGGCCACCGCCCCCGGCGGCTCCGCCGCGCCCTCCGGCACCCCACCGACCGCGGGCACCCCGACCACCCCGGGCACCCCCGGGGGCGCGGGCACGGGCTCCGGCAGCTCGGGCACGGGCGGCTCCGGCGGCTCGGGCTCCGGCACTCCGGGCACTCCGACCCCGCCCGGCACGCCCTCCGCTCCCGGCACGAAGCCGGGCACCCCGCCGCCCCCGCCCGCCACCCCGGCCCGGCTCGCGCTCGGCGCACCGGTCCGCGCGGCGGCGTCCGACCGCTGGTGCGAGCGCGTCACGGTGACTTTCACCAACACCGGCGGGACCGCCGCCCGTTCGGGCACGGTCACCTTCGCGACCCACATCATCGGCGCGCTCGGCATCGACTGGGCCACGATCACCACCAGCCGGCCGCTGCCCGCCCCGATCGCGGGCGGCACGTCGAAGACCCAGGCCTACACGGTCTGCGTGGAGTCCTGGCGGGTCCCCCTCGGCATGCGCGTGGAGACCCGCGACGTCACGGCGACCTGGAGCTGACGACAGGGCCTAGCCCAGCACCAGCCACACCGCCACGCCGATCACGACCAGCCCGAGGCCCACGGCCAGCCACAGGCCCGCCTTGGAGCCGGACTCCTTCGGGCGCCGCCGCGCGCCGGGGACGGGCGGCGTGCGGGCCGGCTCGGCCTCCTCCACGAACGCCCGGAACATCTGTGTGCTGCCCGCGGGGTCGTAGGTGCCCTCGGGGTCAGGTGAGTTGTGGTTCGCAGCCATGGCTCAGGACCCTAACGGGTTTTCCGATTCCTTTACCGCGGAACCCCCCGGATTCATTTGCCTGTAGCAACCAATCGCTTCTATGGTTGCCCGAAGCAACGAGATGGGGGGCAGTCCGGTGATCACGCGGACGACGCAGAGCACCACCCGGTACGCGGAGCTGGCCCGCCAGCTCACCGGCATCGGCGCGGTCAAGCGCGACCTGGCCCGGATCCTGCCCCCGGACTGCCCGCCCGGCGCGGCCGCCGTCCTCACCGTGCTCGACCGGCACGGCGAGATGCGGCTGAGCCGGCTCACCGAGTTCATGGCGGTCGATATCTCGGTGTCGAGCCGGCACGTCGCCCACCTGGCCGCGCGCGGCTGGATCGAGCGGGAGACCGACCCGGGCGACGGCCGCTGCCGGATCCTGCGCCTCACGGAGGCGGGCCGCGCGGTGCTCACCGAGCTCGGCGCCCGCTACACGGACGCGCTGGAGAAGGCGCTCGCCGACTGGTCGTCCGAAGACATCGACGCACTCAACACCCTGCTGGCCCGACTCCGATCGAGCTTCTAGACGTAAGGAAAAACATGGCGACGACCACACCCCACGGTGTGCGGGGAGGCGGCCGGTCGGAAACCACGTCCGACGGCGCACCCATGACCCACGCCCAGATCATGAAGGCGCTGTCCGGGCTCATGCTCGGCATGTTCGTGGCGATCCTGTCCTCGACGATCGTCTCGAACGCCCTGCCCAAGATCATCAGCGACCTCGGCGGCACCCAGTCCTCCTACACCTGGGTCGTCACCGCCGCCCTGCTGTCGATGACGGCCGCGACCCCCCTCTGGGGCAAGCTGTCCGACCTCTTCAGCAAGAAGCTGCTCGTCCAGATATCCCTGGTCATCTACGTCCTCGGCTCCGTGGTCGCGGGCCTGTCCCAGAACACCGGCACGCTCATCGCCTGCCGCGTCGTCCAGGGCATCGGCGTCGGCGGCCTCTCCGCCCTCGCCCAGATCGTGATGGCCGCGATGATCTCCCCGCGCGAGCGCGGCCGCTACAGCGGCTACCTCGGCGCGGTCTTCGCCGTCGGCACCGTCGGCGGCCCGCTCCTCGGCGGCGTCATCACCGACACCGACTGGCTCGGCTGGCGCTGGTGCTTCTACGTCGGCGTGCCGTTCGCGATCATCGCCCTGATCGTGCTCCAGCGGACCCTGCACCTCCCGGTCGTGCGCCGGGACGTCAAGGTGGACTGGCTCGGCGCCTTCCTGATCAGCGGCGCCGTGTCCCTGCTGCTGATCTGGGTCACCCAGGCCGGCACCTCGTACGACTGGATCTCCTGGCAGACCTGGGCGATGACCGGCGGCGCCGTGGCGCTCGGCCTGCTCTTCGTCCTCGTCGAGTCCCGCGCGAGCGACCCGATCATCCCGCTGCGCCTCTTCCGCAACAAGACCATCAGCCTGGCCTCGGCCGCCTCGCTCTTCGTCGGCATCGCGATGTTCTCCGGCACGGTGTTCTTCAGCCAGTACTTCCAGCTGGCCCGGGGCGAGTCCCCCACCATGTCGGGCATCCTCACCATCCCGATGATCGGCGGCCTCTTCGTCTCCTCGACGGTCTCCGGCCAGGTCATCACCAAGACCGGCAAGTGGAAGGCCTGGCTGGTCTCCGGCGGCGTCCTGCTGACCGCCGGACTCGGACTGCTGGGCACCCTGCGCTACGACACCGCGTACTGGCACATCGCGATCTTCATGGCGCTGACCGGCCTCGGCCTCGGCATGATGATGCAGAACCTGGTCCTCGCCACGCAGAACCAGGTGGCCCCCGAGGACCTCGGCGCCGCCAGCTCGGTCGTCACCTTCTTCCGCTCGCTCGGCGGCGCGGTCGGCGTCTCCGCGCTCGGCGCGGTCATGGCCAACCGGGTCACCCACTACGTCAAGGACGGCCTGGCCGAGCTCGGCCCGAAGGCCGCCGCGATGGGCCACGGCGGCACCGCCGGGGGCGGGATCCCCGACCTCGACAAGCTGCCCGCGCCGTTCCGCACGGTCATCGAGTCCGCGTACGGGCACGGCGTCGGCGACGTCTTCCTCTACGCGGCCCCGTTCGCGCTGCTCGGACTGGTGCTGGTGGTCTTCATCAAGGAGGTCGCCCTGAAGTCGAGGCCGTCCGCCCACGCCCCGGCCGCCGAAGGCTCCACGCAGGCCCCTGCCCCCGCCGGGGCCGCTGCCGCGGTCAAGGCCCCGTAGGGCCGAAAGGACGAGGAGGGGGCCCGCCCGGCGCGGGTCCACCGGCCCTGGACGGATGACTTTCAGCCCGGCCGGCCCCTCGCACGGATCGCGCATCCTGGGACGCGGGTGCGGCGGCCGCACCCCCACGACACCAGTCACCGGCGCCGACATCAGGGCGAAA
>NZ_JBHWBP010000010.1:36339-63079 GCF_042735575.1 Streptomyces sp. NPDC059564
GGGCCCCCCGGGGGGGGGCTCCCGGGCCCTTGCCGGTTTGTTTATCGCCCGGGCGGCCCCCCCCCCGGCTGCGCTCTCCGTGGCGGGTGTGCCAGCGCGCGGATCACCGTCACCGCGCGTCCCGTTTCCGTGAGCGAGGAAGAACATGCCGATCCGCACGGCCGCCGTCCTGGCCCGGGCCGTCGGCCCGAGGGACCTGCGGGCCACGGTCACCGTGCCCGACCTCCCGGGCGGCACCCACCGGGTCCTCGTCACCTCGGCCGACCCGCTCGACGCCTACAGCGCGCGGATCACCGTCACCGAGGGCTGAACCCCGCGGCCCGGACGCCGGCTCCGGCACCGGCCTCGGCCTTCGCCTCGATCCCCGCGATCAGGACGTCCAGCGCCAGCCCGAACTCCGCCTCGGGCGCCCGCCGGGCCGTCCCCCCGCAGCCGTGCAGGAACTGGGAGACCGCCAGGTGCGCGCCGGTCCGGCACGGGTCCGCCAGACCGGTGGCGTCCAGCAGCCGCTGGAGGGCGGCGTCGAAGGCCCGCGCGTGCGGGCCGATGTTCGGGTAGGCCACGCTCAGCGGCGCCACCCACGGGTGCTCGGCCAGCAGCCGCCGGTAGCCGCAGGCGAGCGTCCGCAGCCGGCCCGGCCAGGCCTCCTCCTGAGGGGGCCCGGACGGCAGCCGCTGCTGGCCCAGGGCGCTGTCCAGGGCCAGTTCGAGCAGATCGTGCTTGGTGTCCACGTACCAGTACAGGGACATCGCGGTGACCCCGAGCTGTGCGGCCAGCCGCCGCATGGAGAACCGGCCCAGCCCCTCCGCGTCGAGGAGCCGTACGGACGCGGCGGTGATCCTGTCCCGGTCCAGCCCCGAGGGTGCCTCGCTGCGGCGTCTGGCGTGGGCGGCGGGCCTGGCGGCCAGCCACACACTGGTCCTGGCCTCGCCCGGATCGGCCTCGGTCGCCATGGAGGCACCCTCCTCGCCACAAGGGGATCAGCCCGGAATGCCCGGTCCGCCCTCTTGATGCTAGGGGGTTACCCGTCCGTCCAGGCGGGATCAGGACGAGCCGGCCGAAGGAGCCGTCAGGTCGTAGAAGGTGGCCCCGTCGACGGTGGTGGCCTTGAACGCGCCCTTCACCCAGCTCTCGATGGCGCTGCCCGTGGCCCCGCCGGGACCGCCGCCCTGGCGCGCTCCGCCCTCGCCGCTGGCGCCGGCGGCGCCGGAGGCGATGAACCAGTGGATCCGGCCCGACTTCACGTACTCCTGGAACCGCTCCAGCGTCGGGGAGGGGTCGCTGCCGTTGAAGCCGCCGATCGCCATGACCGGTGCGCCCGAGGCCAGCTGGTAACTCGCCGCGTTCTGGGAGCCGATGGCCGCCGCCGCCCAGGTGTAGCGCGAGGCACCGGCACGCAGCGCGGCCGTCGCCCCGGCACCGACCCGGGTCCCGCCCAACAGCCCGCCCGGCCCACCGGCACCACCGCGCCCGGCACCACCGCCGCCGCCCTGGCCGCCCGGTCGGCCGGTTCCGCCCTGTGCGCCGGGCGCCGCCGGTCCGCCAGTGCTGCCGGTTCCTCCGAGTGCCCCGGGACCGCCGGTCCCACCCTGTACGCCGGTCCCGCCGGGCACCCCGGTTCCGCCGGTCGCGCCCTGTGCCCCGGTGCCGCCGGGTGCGCCAGACCCGCCGGGCACCCCCGCGCCGCCCGTCCCGCGAGGAACCCCCGGCGGGGCCTCCCCGCCCGGGCCGAAGCGGCCCTGCATGCCGCCCGGGCCGCCGAAGCCGCCCCGGCCGCCCGCGACCGCCGGACCGGCCGTCACGATGGAGCCCGTGTGCCCGGCGGCGATGGTGGTCAGGCAGTACGCGAACGGTCCCGCGAGCGCCGCGCCCAGCCCGACGGCGGCCACCCCGAGCAGCGCCCGCCGCCCCAGCCGCGCGGCGAACGGCAGCGCGGCCGCCGCGCCCAGACCGGCCGCCAGCACCGCCCACCGCAGCCACGGCACGTACCCGGAGGAGCGGCCGAGCAGGACGAAGGCCCACCACGCGGTCAGCGCCAGGGTTCCCGACAGGGTGAGCGCGGCGGGCCACCCGCCCCGCTCCTCCCACAGCACGGCCACGCCCATGCCGGCCAGCGCCGCCACGAAGGGCGCCAGCGCGACGGTGTAGTACTCGTGGAAGATGCCCTGCATCCAGCTGAACACCACGGCCGTGATCAGCAGGGAGCCGCCCCAGGCGAGGAACGCCGCGCGGGCCAGGCTCTGCAGCGAGTCCGTGGTCCGGGGGGCCCGCCAGGTGACGACCAGCCCGGCCACCAGCAGCACCAGGGCCGCGGGCAGCAGCCAGGAGATCTGGCCACCGATATTGGCCGAGAACAGCCGGTCCATCCCGGTCTCCCCCCAGCCGCCGCCCCCGCCACCGCGGGCCGCCCCGCCGCCGACGCTGCCCGTCTCGTTGCCGCTGATCCGGCCGAGCCCGTTGTAGCCGAGGGTCAGTTCCAGGAAGGAGTTGTTCTGCGAGCCACCGATGTACGGGCGGGACCCCGCGGGCCACAGCTCCACCACCGCCACCCACCAGCCCCCGGCCAGCACCGCGGCCAGCCCGGCCACCAGCAGCTGCCCCAGCCGGCGGCGCAGCCGCGTCGGCGCGCAGACGGCGTAGAGGAGGGCGAGCGGCGGCAGGATCACGAACGCCTGGAGGGTCTTGGTCAGGAAGCCGAACCCGACGGCGACACCGGCCCAGACCAGCCACCGCGTCCGGGCCCCGTCGAGGGCGCGCAGTACGCAGTACACGGTGACGGTGAGCAGCAGGGTGAGCAGCGCGTCGGGGTTGTTGAAGCGGAACATCAGCGCGGCGACGGGCGTCAGCGCGAACGCGGTCCCGCTGAGCAGGGCCGCCGCCGGTCCGAACGGGCGGCGTACGGCCGCGTACAGCACGGCGGTCGTCCCGACGCCCATCAGGGCCTGCGGGACGAGGATCTGCCAGGAGCCGAGCCCGAAGAGGCGTACCGACAGCGCCATCGGCCACAGGGCGGCCGGGGGTTTGTCGACGGTGATGGAGTTCCCGGCGTCGGAGGAGCCGAAGAAGAAGGCCTTCCAGCTCTCGGATCCCGCCTGGACGGCGGCGGAGTAGAAGGAGTTGGCGTAGCCGGAGGCGCCCAGGTTCCACAGCAGGAGCAGGGCGGTGCCCAGCAGCAGGGCGGCGTACGCGGGCCGTTCCCAGCGGGGCCGGGCGACCGTGTCGCGGACGGTGGCGGGCAGCGGGGCGGCGGGCGGGAAGAGCGGCGGTGCGGCCGTGGTCACGGACCCTCCTCGGTCGTAGGGGGTGTGCGCTCGGGGAAGACCCAGGCGCGGAAGAGCAGGAACCGCAGCACGGTGGCGGCGAGGTTGGCGGTGATCAGTACAGCCAGTTCGGTGCCGTGGGCCGGCTCCGCGGTGGCCGCTCCCAGGGCGGCGAGCGATCCGCTGGTCAGGGCCAGTCCGATGCCGAACACCACGAGCCCCTGGGCCTGGTGGCGCACCGCCCGGGCCCGGCCGCGCACGCCGAAGGTCAGCCGTCGGTTGGCGGCGGTGTTGGCCACGGCGCACAGCAGCAGCGCGGCCGCGTTGGCCCCCTGGGGGCCCGCCGCCGGCCGGAGCGCGGAGTAGAGCAGCAGGTAGAGCAGGGTGCTCAGGACGCCGACCGCGCAGAACCCGAGCAATTGCCGGGCCAGCCCGCGCGGGACCCCGGGCAGGGCGCTGCGGTCGCGCGGGTCGTCCCCGAAGGGGCGGGCGAGCCGGTCGAGCGGGAGCGCCCCGACGGCCAGGGCCCGGCCCACCCGCCAGACCCCCTTGAGGTCCTCGGTGGCGGTGCGCACGAGGTGGACGCTGGAGTCGGGGTCGTCGACCCAGTCCACCGGCACCTCGTGGATCCGCAGCCCGGCCCGCTCGGCGAGCACCAGCAGCTCGGTGTCGAAGAACCAGCCGGCGTCCTCCACCAGGGGCAGCAGCCGCTGCGCCACCTCCCCGCGGATGGCCTTGAACCCGCACTGGGCGTCGCTGAACCGGGCGGCGAGCGAGGAGCGCAGCAGCAGGTTGTAGGCGCGGGAGACGAACTCCCGCTTCGCGCCGCGCACCACCCGTGCGGAGCGGGCCAGCCGGGTGCCGATGGCCAGGTCGGAGTGGCCGGAGATGAGCGGGGCGACCAGCGGCAGCAGGGCGTTCAGGTCGGTGGAGAGGTCCACGTCCATGTACGCGAGGACGGGCGCTTCCGAGGTGCTCCACACGGTGCGCAGGGCCCGGCCGCGGCCCTTCTCCTCCAGCCGTGTGCTGCGCACCTCGGCGAGGCCGACGGCGAGGGCGGCCGCGACCTCGGGGGTGCGGTCGGTGCTCGCGTTGTCGGCGATGGTGATGCGGAACGGGTAGGGGAAGGAACGGGTGAGGTGCGCGTGCAGTCGGCGTACGCAGGGGCCGAGGTCCTCTTCCTCGTTGAAGACCGGGATCACCACGTCGAGTACGGGCACTCCGGGCAGGGGCGCGAGGGGCGCCCGGGCCGGAAGCGCCCCGGGAGAGGCGTCGGTTGACATGCTCCGACCCTCGCGGGGCGCCCTGTCACCGCTGTGTGGTGAGCCTGTGCCCGGTCTGTGAGTTCCCCGCCGGGGCGGCGGCGAGCGGCAGCAGCACCTCGAAGGCGGTGCGTCCGGGTTCACTGCGTACGGCGACCTGGCCGCCGTGCGCCGCGACGACGGCCTGGACGATGGCGAGGCCGAGGCCGGTGGATCCGGCCGCGCGGGAGCGGGAGGCGTCGCCCCGGGCGAAGCGCTCGAAGACGTGGGGCAGCAGCTGGGGCGGGATTCCGGGCCCGTCGTCCGCGATCCGGAGCCGGACGGCGGATGTTTCACGTGAAACATGGGCCGTGACGGTGGTGCCGGGCGGGGTGTGGGTGCGGGCGTTGGCGAGGAGGTTCACCAGGACCTGCTGGATCCGGGCCGGGTCGGCGCGTACGGGAGCGGGCTCGTCGGGCAGTTCCAGGCGCCAGTGGTGGTCGGGGCCGGCGGCGCGGGCATCGCTGACGGCGTCCACGACGAGCGGGGCGAGGTCGGTGTCGGCGGTGGACAGCGGCCGGCCCGCGTCGAGCCGGGCGAGCAGCAGCAGGTCTTCGACCAGGCCGGTCATCCGGGTGGCCTCGGATTCGATCCGTCCCAGCGCGTGCCGGGTGTCGGGGCCGGTCTCCTCGCGTCCCCGGCGGGTCAGTTCGGCGTATCCCCGGATGGAGGCCAGCGGGGTGCGCAGCTCGTGGCTGGCGTCGGCGACGAACTGGCGGACCCGCATCTCGTTCTGCTGGCGGGCCGTGAGCGCGGAGGAGACGTGGCCCAGCATCCGGTTGAGGGCGGCGCCGACCTGGCCCACCTCGGTGCGGGGGTCGGCCTCGGCATCGGGGACCCGTTCGTGGAGGGCGGGCTCGCCGCTGTGCAGGGGGAGTTCGGAGACGCGGGTGGCGGTGGCGGCGACCCGGCGCAGCGGACGCAGGGCGACCGCTATCAGGGCCTGTCCGGCGAGGGAGGCGGCGATCAGCCCGGCGAGGGTGACGGAGACCTCGACGCCGACGAGGGTGCCCACCGTACGGTCGACGTCCCGCAGCGGGATGGCGAGGACCAGGCTGCCGTCGGGGGCGCCGCGCACCCGGTAGCCGCCCAGTCCGGGCAGCTCCAGTTCCACCGGCCCGGGGCGGCCGTGCGCGGCCTGCCGGGCCGCGGCGAGGAGTGCCTCGGTCTGGGCCGCGCCGAGGGGGCGGACGTGGTCGAGCGGGGATCCGTCGCCGGGGGAGCTGAGGCCGGTGCCGAGGACCTTGCCGTCGGAGTCGAGGCGCATCCCGGCGGTGCCGGTGGGGTTCCCGGGGGCCAGGACGAAGCCGAGGTTGTTCTCGCGGGCGGCCTTCCCCGCGCCGGGCCCCCGGGTCGCCATGTCCAGGGAGACGCTCAGCTGGTCGTCGAGCCGGTCGACCAGGTACGAGCGCAGCGCGAGGGTGGTGACGGTCCCGATGGCCGCGCCCACCACGGCGATCAGGGCCACCGCCGAGACGACGAGCCGGGTCCGCAGGGACCAGGGGCGGCGCAGGATGCGGGGCGGGCGCAGGGCCACTACTCGGCCGGCTTGATCAGGTAGCCGGCGCCGCGCCGGGTGTGGATCATCGGGGGCAGGCCGGTGCCCGCCTCCAGCTTCCGGCGCAGGTAGGAGATGTAGAGCTCGACGACGTTGGCCTGGCCGCCGAAGTCGTAGGACCAGACCCGGTCGAGGATCTGCGCCTTGCTGAGCACCCGGCGGGGGTTGCGCATGAGGTAGCGCAGCAGCTCGAACTCGGTGGCGGTGAGGTGGACCTCCTGGCCGCCGCGGACCACCTCGTGGCTGTCCTCGTCGAGCCGCAGGTCGCCGACGGCCAGGACGGACCCGCCGCGCGCCGCCTGGGCGGCGCCGGAGCGGCGGACCAGGCCGCGCAGCCGGGCGACGACCTCCTCCAGGCTGAAGGGCTTGGTGACGTAGTCGTCGCCGCCCGCGGTCAGACCGGCGATCCGGTCCTCGACGGAGTCCTTCGCGGTCAGGAAGAGCACCGGGACCTGCGGGATCTCGCGGCGCAGCTGTCCGAGCACGGCCAGCCCGTCCATGTCGGGGAGCATGATGTCGAGGACGACCACGTCGGGGCGGAACTCGCGGGCCGCGCGCACGGCGCCGGCGCCGTCTCCGGCGCTGCGGACCTCGCAGCCCTCGTAGCGCAGGGCCATGGACAGCAGCTCGGACAGCGAGGCCTCGTCGTCGACGACGAGGACCCGGCAGGGTCCGCCGTCGGGCCGCACGAGGGCCGTCGGAGTGCCGGTGGACGTGGACGCGTGTGAGGTGGTCGTCGCAGTCATGGCTTCACGCTGGCCGCCGCCTCTGAGAGCGTTCTTGCCCCTTCCTGTGAATCTCCTGAGAAACCTCCCTCAGGCGGTACCTCCCTCAGGCAGTGCCTCCCTCAAGAAATGGGGGCGAGTCCGAAGAGGCGGGCGCCGTTGTCGTGGCAGACGGCCCGCAGCCAGTCGTCACCCAGCCCGAGCCGTTCGAGGGCCGCCAGCTGGTGCTCGTAGGGGTAGGGGATGTTCGGGAAGTCGGTGCCGAGCAGGATCCGGTCGCCGAGGTCCGCGAGCCGCCCGAGGTCCACGGGCGGGAAGCCGCCGAGCCGCTCCGCGAAGTCGGTGAAGGCCATCGTGGTGTCGAGGCGGACCGCGGGGTGGCGGTCGGCCAGGTCGAGGAAGTCGGCGTATTCGGGCATCCCCATGTGGGCGACGATCAGCGGCAGGCCGGGGTGGCGCTCCAGCAGCCGGGCGACGGGCCCCGGTCCGGTGTACTTGCCCGCGACGGGGCCCGAACCGCAGTGGATCACGGTGGGGATCCCGGCCTCGGCGAGCAGCCCCCACACCGCGTCGAGGCGTTCGTCGTTCGGGTCGTACCCGCCGACCTGGAGGTGCGCCTTGAAGACGCGGGCCCCGCCCTCCACCGCCTGCCGGACGTACGCCGGGGCGTCCGCCTCCGGGAAGAAGGTCGCGGTGTGCAGGCAGTCGGGGGTGCGGGCGGCGAAGTCCGCGGCCCAGGAGTTGAGCCAGGCGGCCATCGCGGGCTTGTGCGGGTAGAGCATGGAGGTGAAGGCCCGGACCCCGAACTCCCGCAGCAGCGCGACCCGCTGCTCCTCCTCGTGCCGGTAGGTGATGGGCCACGCGACGCCGGTGAGGGGGCCGAAGCCGTCGAAGTAGTCCCAGACCTTGGCCAGGACCCGGTCGGGCATGAAGTGCGTGTGCACGTCGACCAGTCCGGGCAGACCGAGCCGTTCCCGGAAGGCGCGGACGGCCTCAGTCGTTGCGGGCAAAGCCGTGGCTCCGCTCTACGGTCGCGACGTGCAGGGTGTAGCTCTCGTACCAGTGGTCACGGCCGTGCCGCATGGCCTCCTGGTGCTCCAGATCCTGCCGCCAGACGCCCAGGGACTCGTGGTCGCGGAAGTAGGCGACGGTGATCCCGAGGCCGCCGGGGGTGCGCGCGGACTCGTAGCCGAGGAAGCCGGGGTTCTCGGCGACGATCTCGTTCATCCGGGCGTTGGTCTCGGGGTATCCGGTGTCGTCGGGGGTGCGGACGTTGCTGAATACGGCCATCACGTAAGGCGGTTCGAACGCCTGGACGGGCTGAATGCTCATGCCCCCACCCTCGGCGGGCGGGCCCTGGCATGTCCACCGCGAACGGCCCCCGGAGTCCAAAGGGATCCAAGTTTTGACCTGGCCCGGCGGGGCGGCCCGAGGCGGCCCCGGGCGGCCCCTGGGTCAGAACAAGCCGTCCTGCTCCGCCGGGGGAAGCGCCGCGGTGATCTCCGCCAGCGGCACGTCGGTGACCGCCCCGGCGGACGCGGCGCCCAGTTCCCAGCCGGCCAGCAGCCGGGTGTCCACCACGAGCCCGTCCGCGAAGTGCAGGTCGGGCCCGGCGGCCCCCGCGAGCAGGCCCGCGACGGTCCCGCCGGGCACCAGCTCCGTGACCACCCGGGCCGGGGCGGGCGGCCCGTCCGGCCAGAACACCCCGGCGTGGTCGGTGATCTCGCACGCCACCCGCTCCAGTGACTCCGGCCAGCCGGGCAGCGCGGCGGCCCGCGCGTGCAGCTCGGCGACCTCCCGGGCCCGCTCGGGCTCCTGCGGCAGGTGGGCCCGTACGGCGCGCTTGCGGGCGTAGGCGATCCGGTCCGGCACCCCGAGGGCGGCGCGCAGCAGCTCCTCGGTGCGGCGCGCCGCCATCAGCGGCCCGCGCCCCAGCCAGGCCCAGGTCACCGCCCCCTGCTCCAGCAGCCGGGCCCCGCCGCGCTCCTCGGCGGTGATGCCGACCTTGACCATGCCGGGCCCGAACCACGCCAGGTACACCCGGTAGGTGCGCGGGTCGGCGGCGTTGGTGTCGGCCGCCACCGAGAAGGACCGGTCGAGGCGGGCGCACTCGGGGCACTGGGCGCTGCCCGTCCGGCCGGGCACGGTCCGGGCCGTCGGACACGGGGTCCGCTTCCCGGCCCGCCGCACGCCCACGCAGCGCCGCTCGCCCCGCACGGTGAAGACCAGCGGCACCCCGTACGCGAGAGGGCTGGTGCGCTCCTCTCCCGACGGGCCGTACCAGCCCATGGCGGGGCGGCCGCCGGTCCACCGGATTCCGGTGCACCGCCAGCTCACAGCGGGAGGGGCCGCTCGAAGAAGGTGTCCAGGACGACGGTGGCCTGGGTGCCGCTGACGCCGTCGATGGCGTAGAGGCGCCGCAGGACGTCCTGGAGCTGGCCGGTCGTGGCGGTGCGCACCTTGACCAGGACGGAGGCGCTGCCCGCGATGACGTGCGCCTCCTGGATCTCGGCGATGGCCTCGAAGGCGTCCCGGGAGTCGCCCATCCAGGTGCGGGAGTCGACCATGACGTAGGCGAGCACCCCGCTGCCCACGGCGGCCGGGTCCACGTCGACGGTGGTCCGCCGGATGACCCCGCGTTCGCGCAGCTTGCGCACGCGCTCGTGGGTCGCCCCGGCCGAGAGCCCGACGGCCGCGCCGAGGGCGGCGTAGGACTGGCCCGCGTCCTGCTGGAGGCGCCGCACCAGCGCCCGGTCGATGTCGTCCACGCGGTGTTTCCTCCCATGGGCCCCAGGGCTGCTCTTGCGAAGACGGTACCTGATCCTGCAATCTCACAGTCACACCGAACGAGATTCGGCTCATTGCTCATTTGGGGGATCCATGTCTGGCATTGCCGACCGTGACTTGTACGAGGTCCTGGACGAACGCTTCCGGACCGGCCGCTGCGCCAACGGCGACATGCGCCTGGAGCGGCTGTACGACGACTGCCGCTGGGCCGAAGGCCCCCTGTACCTGCCGGCCTGGCGCCAGCTGGTGTGGAGCGACATCCCCAACGACCGGATGCTGCGCTGGGACGAGGCCACCGGCGCGGTCTCCGTCTTCCGCTCCCCGGCCGGGCACTCCAACGGCAACACCCTCGACCGCGAGGGCCGCCTGATCACTTGCGAGCAGGGCAACCGGCGCGTCACCCGCACCGAGCCCGACGGCCGGATCACGGTCATCGCCGACCGCTACGACGGCAAGCGGCTCAACAGCCCGAACGACGCGGTGGTCCGCTCGGACGGTTCGGTGTGGTTCTCCGACCCGGACTTCGGCATCACCAACGACTACGAGGGCCACCGCGCACCGAGCGAGATCGGCGCCTGCAACGTCTACCGCGCCGACCCCGCCACCGGCGAGGTCCGGCTCGTCGCGGACGGCTTCCTCGGCCCGAACGGCCTGGTCTTCTCCCCCGACGAGAGCGAGCTCTACGTCTCCGACACCCGCGCGGGCCACATCCGCGCCTTCAAGGCCGGCGACGACGGCACCCTCAGTGCGGACCGCGTCTTCGCCACCTGCCCCCGGCCGGACAACATCCGCTTCGACGACGAGGGCCGGCTGTGGGCGGCCGCGATGGACTCCGGCGTGCACTGCTACGCGGCGGACGGCGACCTCATCGGCCGCCTGCGCGTGCCGGAACCCGTCTCGAACATCGCCTTCGGCGGCCCGAAGAACAACCGCCTCTTCATCACCGCCACCACCTCGCTCTACTCGCTGGTGATGTCGGTGACGGGCCTGCCCCGCGCCCGGCCCGCCCGCGCCTAGCCCGACGACGGGGCCGTCCGTCACCCGGACGGCCCCGTCCACCCGCCTAGCGGGCGACGAACTGCGTCAGGATCGCCTGCATCTCGTAGATGTCGACCCCCTTGGTGAAGGTCTTCTCGATCGGCGCCGGCATGCCCGATATCCAGATCTTCAGCTCGGCGTCGAGATCGAAGTGCCCGGCCGTCTCCACGGAGAAGTGCGTGATGCTCCGGTACGGGATCGAGTGGTACTCCACCTTCTTCCCGGTGAGCCCCTGCTTGTCGACCAGCACCAGCCGCCGGTCGGTGAACAGGATCGTGTCCCGGATCAGCAGGTACGCCGCGTGCACCTGCTCCCCGTTCCCCAGCAGCCGCGCGAAGTCCCGCTGCGCCGAGCCCGGATCCACGTGGTGGGCATTTCCGAACAGACCCATGGAGTCCCCCTTCAAAGCTTCAAAAGACCATCCGATCTTCGAAGGCTAGCCACGAGGACGTGAAGACAACGCAAGAGGCCCCCCGGTGAACCGGGGGGCCTCTTCGGCTGTGCACTCGGCAGGATTCGAACCTGCAACCTTCTGATCCGTAGCTCTAGCGAGACCGGTCAGTGCCGGTCATTCCGGCCACTTCAGGGCCTCACCGGGATGCTGTCGGTCAGGCGGGGTTGCTGCGGTTGCGGTATACGGCTGCTGTACCGCCACCTACCAGGGCCGCCACCACAGCCATGACATTCACATAGGCACTGAGGACTTCGGCGGCAGCCGGCCACAGGACCAGCACGATGACGATCACGGTAACCAACCCGCTAAGTCGCCGCCCGGGATTTGACTCCTGGCCACACAGGGTCAGACTCGACATGGAACCTCCCATGGTTCTGGCCCACCCCCACCGTCGCGGTTGCAGCCCAGGCAGTTGGGGGTGGGCAACCGAGCTCTCATGATGAGCCCTTCACTCACCTCAGCAATCCGCCATAACCCTCGAATGATTAGCGTCATTTGCGATCGCATCGCACAGTCCCACTGCACCCACACCCGGCGTATATACCAGGTTTCACCCGGATAACCGCCTGGTTGGACGACAATTTCACACGTCAGGGCACCGCCATCCACGAGACAACTATCCAGCACACATATCACTATGCAACGTATCGTTGTATAGTTCGTGACCCCATTGGTAGCGGCCGCGCATCGCGACACCATGCAATGGTGTGACTGAGATCACAAGCCAATGGTCCTGGCTGGCAGCTCGGCACCAAGTGCTAGCCGAACCTGCCGTTTAACGTCCCGTCTGCCATTCTCAGGTGAGGGGACACCTCACGATCGAGCACCGCCGGCCCCCTGCCGTTGGGCTTGCTGCACGATGCGCTCAGCCAGGTCCATGAAATTACTGATCGACGGTGCTTGCACGATCAAGAGCCTCTCTGCCCGCTCGCTGCCGTCCGCGTATCCGCACCCACTGTCACGAATCAGAGGCGTGAGCCAGTGAACGGTCGGCCGCTCAGCCGCAAAGAAGATCACTGGACGATCTGACCACGTCCCCCCGTCGTGGTGGCTTCGACAACTCGCTGCGGTGAAGCATCCGACGGAGGAGAGGGCGTACGACAGCCCCGCTACCCCAAGTTCGAGGGCGTCAAGAGTCGCCGTCTCCTCGTCAAGCTCGGACACGAGCTGCACAAGCTCACTGCCAGGGTGCGCCGCAGCGTAGCCAGGCGGCAGGTACTCGGGCTCCCCTCGCTCCAGAGCCTTCGCCAAGGCCTCGAACTCGGCAGCATTCCGACTTCCCTGATCAACGAGCCTGACCAGCCGCTTCTCTTCCCCGATCAAACGAACAGCTTCCCCGTGGCTCACTTCTCCAAGGGCCCAGACATCTCTGAAAAATCCGTACCCTTCCTCGCTGACTTGGTCCTCGTCGGGCATTCCCATTGCCAACGCTGCGGGGAAGGACGGATCCACTTCGATTCTCGTGGTTGGGATCAAGGTCAGCTCCTGGAGGAGTGGGGCGGAAAGTCACGAGGTTCCTGCCCCATGCACCGCAACCACAGACTTCCCAACTCCCATCCCGTCTGCCGTCGGCCCATGACACGTTGAGCGGGCGCGGTGCCGGGCGTCCAGGTGGAGCGCCCAACTGGACGAACGACCTGGACGCCCGGTGCCGTGTCTGCTCGGCTTGTCCTGGGCCGACGGCAGACGGGATGGGAGTTCCCCGCCTCAACCATCCACGGGCCGGCACCCGCCAATGGCGCCCCCGCCATCCCGGAGCCGGAGGCCCCCGCCGGAGGCACGTCGGTGAGTGATGGCACCGCGGGCCTGTAGGGGACTGCCTCATGCCTTTGGGCCTATCCCGCCTTGCAGGGGCGGGCGTCGGCGCAGCGGGGGCGGAGCGGGCCGAAGGCAGGAGCGTCGCCCCGAGCGGAGCCGGGAAGCCCGCCCGGCGGAGCGAAGCGCAGCCGGGTGCTTGATGAGGTAGAGAAACCTGTAACAGCTTCGCGTGGCTCATACGGCGAAGCCGTGGGGAAGCCGTGGGGAAGGCGCTCATGGCGTCTGCGATGGCGTCGGCTCCGGACTCGGCGAAGATCGCGGCCTTGTGGGGGTTGTCGGCGTAGGTGATGACCCTTGCGCCGGCGGCATGGGTGGCATGGGCATCGATGAGCGAGTCACCAACGAGGGTGCAGTCCGATACCCCCACCCGTGCCTGCTCCGCCGCCCTCATGATCGGGAACGGGTTGGGCTTCATCAGGTGGGGCTGTCCGACCCCTGTCCGAAGATTCCCCTGCCCCCCTGATGGCACCTCGCTGTGGAGTCGGCCGTTACCGGCTCGCCCGGCCTCGCGCCTGGCCCGAATCATCCAGCAGCAGGCGGCTCGTGAAGCCACCTCGGCGCAGCCGCTCGTACGCTTCGATCACGTCGTCCGGCACCTGCTGACGGATCATGAAACCCTGTTCCGGGTAGATCAGCAGCCGCTGCAACGCGCCCACCAGCATGTCGATGACCATGCGGGCGTCGCCGATGGAGTCGACGTACTTGCCCAGCGTCATCGGGCTGGAAGCGCTGACGATCTCGACTCCGGGCCATAGCTTCCGTGCCGTGGCGTACGCGCGACGCTCCTCGTACGGCTTGCTGATCAGCAGCACCGAGGACACGTCGACGCCGGCCTCTCGCAGCAGTTCTCGGCTGAAGAGGATGTTCTCGCCCGTGTTTCGGGCCCGCGGCTCCACGAGCACGGCGGAACTGGGCACTCCGAGTTCCAACGCCCGCTCCCGGTAGTGGACGGCCTCGCCCCGGGGCATCCGCTCGCGCGTCGTCGGGCTGGTGGCTCCGGTGAACACGAGCAGGGGGGCCATTCCGCGCTCGTACAGGTCGACTGCGGCGTCGGCCACCCCCAAATCGTGGCTGCCGAGCCCAATCGCGACCGAGCACGGCTGCGGGGCATGGCCCATCTGGTGGTAGTCCCAGAGGAGCCGGGTGTCTGCCCAGTCCTGCGTCGAGATCACTCGCGGCCTTCCGAGTCGTTCGCTGAGTCCGGCACCTTGAAGTCGTACTCCCAGGCGAAGCGCGAGGCGGCGTGCACCCCGATGGCGAATTCGACCACGGTGCCGTCGGCCGTGTACGTCGTCCGGTGCAGCTCGACCACGGGTTCGCCTTGCGGAAGCTGCAAGAGCCTCACCTCGTCGGCTGTGGGGGTGCGGGCGAACACCCGCTCCTTCATGTGGTCGATCTCGTACCCCGCGTCGTACAAGACGCGAAATCCGCCGCCACGGCCGGCCGGACCAGGCGTCGGATCCACCAGACGGGTGCCTTCGACATGCTCGGGCCGGTAGTAGCTGGTCAGCGTGTGCGTCGGCTGATCGCCCTCCTTCACCAGCCGTGCGCGTGCGTAGACCTGGGCACCTGCCGGCAGCCCGTGTGCGGCGGCCGCCTCGGGTGGCGCTTCGACAAGGCTGACCGACTGGGTCTGCTCGTTGCGGCGGTACGCCCGCCCTGAGGCCACGCGGTCCGCGATGAAGGCCACTTCGTCCCCGTCGAGCCACTTGGCCTTGTCGTACCGGGCGATGCCAAGTCGCTTGAGCGGGACCTGCTGTCGCACAACGGTGCCGTGGCCCCGGGACGAGGTGACCAGGCCTTCCGCTTCCAGCGCCTTGTAGGCGGCGTGGACGGTCACCTTGGAGCCTTCGCCCGCCTCGACCTGTTCCCTGATCTGCGGCAACCGCTCGCCCGGGGCGTAGTCACCCCTTCTGATCTGCTCGGCCAGCTTGTCGGCTAGCTCTCGCCACTTTGGCGTCATCTCAACTCCTATCGCAGGACGCAAGTCAAACACAGTCCTAGGACTGTTGACAGTCCTAGGACTGCGCTGCACTATCTATCCAAGTGCTCGCAGTCCTAGGACAGCGGGCGTAGTGGCGGCCCCCTTGGGGCTGCTCTCGACAAAGCTGGAGGTAGTGATGCCGTCGTTCAAGGTGGACACGTCGACCGCCGTGGTGTTCGTGGCCACGGCGCCCGTGCCGAAGCTCGTGAGCAAGCAGACCGGTGAGCGCGCCATGGACCGGGAGACCGGTGCCGGGCTGTCCACGGTGGGGCTGCTGATCTCGGACGAGGGGGAGGGCAACCTCTACCAGGTGACCGTCCCGGAGACCGGGCTCCCCGAGGGCCTGATGCCCGGCATGCCGGTCTCGGTGATCGGGCTCAAGGCCCGGGACTGGGAGAACACGTTCAACGGCCAGACCCGCCACGGCATCTCGTTCCGCGCCGTCGCCCTCACGGCCGGGGCCTGACCATGGCCGATCTGACGGCTTTATGGGAGGTCGGCCTCCCCCTTGCCGGGGCGGGCGGTGGCCTCGGGTACGCGAAGCTCCGCGCCCCGCGCGTCTTCTGGTCCGTGGCCGGGCTCCCTGTGGCTCGTGTGCGGTTCGCGGTGACCTACCGGGCCACGATGGACGTGTGCGGGCTGACGGTGCAGCCGTCCCGCCTGCGGGCGTTCCTGGTCCGCAACGTCGCCCGTCGCAGCGACGTGCAGCCCGTCCCGCCGAAGATCCGCCGGGTGCGGGGTTCCTCGACCGGTATGCGGGTCACTCTGCGTCTGCCGGCCGGTCTGGAGCCCGCCGATGTAATCGCGGCCTCCGAGCGGCTGCGCCACGCCTGGGGCGTCCACTCCGTCCACGTGGTCGAGACGAAGCCCGGGTTCGTGGAACTGCGGATGACCGGCTACGACATCCTGCGCCGGGTGAAGATGCCCCGTCGGGGTCCCACGGGGCAGATGGTGGTCCCCGTAGCGCTTCGGGAGGACGGCACCGCATTCGTGCGGGACTACCTCAAGGTTCCGCACGCGCTGACGCTCGGCGCCAACCAGTCGGGCAAGACGATGTACCTGCGGAACCTGATCGCCGGGCTCGCCCGGCTGCGGGTCGCCCTGGTCGGCATCGACTGTAAGCGGGGAGTTGAGCAGCGCCGGTACGCGCCGCGCCTGTCAGCCCTCGCCGTTACGCCGGAAGAGGCGTCCGGACTCCTGGACGCGCTCGTGGACGAGATGGAAAGCCGCTTCGACCTGCTGAGCGAGTACGGGGCCGCTGACCTGTGGGCACTGCCCGCCCAGGTCCGGCCGGTACCGGTCGTGCTGCTCGTCGATGAGGTGGCTGAGCTGTTCCTCGTGGCCGTGAAGAAGGACGAGGAACGCCGGGACCGGATGGTGATGCAGTTGATCCGCCTCGGGCAGATGGCCCGCGCCGCCGGCATCTACCTGGAGATCTGCGGCCAGCGCTTCGGCTCCGAACTCGGCAAGGGCGCCACCACGCTCCGCGCCCAGCTCACCGGCCGCGTCGTCCACCGCGTCAACGACAAGCAGACCGCCGACATGGGCCTGGGGGACATCGCCCCGGACGCGGTCGTGGCCGTGACGACGATCCCGCCCGACAAGCCTGGTCTCGCCGTGGCTGGTGACTCCTCCGGCGGCTGGTCCCGTATCCGTACCCCCGAGCTGGGTGCCGAAGAGGCCGCCGAGATCTGCGCCCAGTTCGCGCACCTGACCCCGGCCCTTCCCGTTCTCGCCCCGTACCGGCCGATGATCCCCACCGTGATGCCGGACCCCGGGTCTGTGCCGCTGGTGAAGCCCATTCCGGCCACGGACTAGCAGTTCCCTCCCCTCGGTCGGCGCGACCGTCTCGCGCCAGGTCCCTACCCGGCCCATGCCCGAACCGGAGGAAGACCCGTGGCCACCGCCAAGAAGCCCCCGACCCGGCGCCCCCGCTCGCCCAAGCCCGCACCGGCCGCAGCGACATGCGGCACCTGCGCCGGATCCGGGGAGACCACCACGACGATCCGGGTCGGCCGCAAGCGCCGCGAAATCGCTGCCACGCAGACCGGACTGTGCCCGGACTGCCTCGGCACCGGCACCGCCTGACCCGTTCCCCCGCCCGGTGCCGGAGAACAGCACCCGGCACCGGTCTCCTCGAAAGGAGGTGACCCGTGTTCCGCACCCTCCGCTTCGACGCCGTGCTCATCCAGGCCGTCATCGCCGGTGCCCTGTCCTTCGCCCACCTGCACGACCTCGCTGCGGCGGCAGGGCAGGACGGCTGGAAGGCCTGGGCCTACCCCATCAGCGTCGACCTGCTGCTCGTCGCGGCATGGCGCCGGATGCGAACGGACTCGGAGAACCGAGACGCCTGGCTGTGGTTCGCCATCGCCCTCGTCGCCTCGCTCGGCGCCAACGTCGCCACCGCCGGACTGCTCGACCTGCACGACGTCCCGGCCTGGCTGCGGATCCTCGTCGCCGGATGGCCCGCGCTCGCATTCCTCGGCGGCACGCTCCTCGCCCATAGCCCGGCACCGGCTCCCACCCCCTCGCAGGACCCGGAACCGGTGGCTGCGGAAGAGCCCGAAGCCGTGGCCGATCTCACCGTGGAGCGCGCACCCGAACCGGCTGCCGAACCGGCGCCCGAACTGCCGCCGGCCGACCCCGAACCCCCGGCAGCTCCGCCCGCCCTCGATCCGCCGATCCACACCGCCCCCGCTCCGCCCGTGCCGCCCGCGCTGCTCGATCACGCACGGAAGATCGCGGACGCCTACCGCGCCCAGACCGGCACCGCGATGGACGCCGCGACCCTTCGGAGCCGCCTCGGAGTCACCGAGGCACTGGCGGACTCGATCACCCTCGCCCTCGCCTGACCTGAGAGGAGACGCAGGCTCCATGCGTCCGAACCGCTTCTACAACGTCCTCCGCTTCGGCCCGGTCCAGGTCGGCAGCCACAACGACGGCCGGGGTCGCATCAAGCACACCGCCGTCTGCACCGCCCCCGGCTGCGACTTCTCCGCCGACTACAACACCCGCGCCGCCGCCGAACTCGCCGCCCGTACCCACCGCTGCAACCCGCGCTGATCGCGAAGGAGACCACCTCGTGGACGTCCCCCTGTGGCTCGCCCTGATCGTCATCGGCGCCCTCGGAATCAAGCTCATCCGCCCGCCCTGGTGGCTCGTCGCCGTGATCCTCCTCAGCGGCTACCTCCTCGCCCACAGCGTCCTGGCCCCGCTCTTCGACCCGATCACCAAGTAAGGAGAACCCGCCATGCTCCGACCGCGCATCCCGGTGAACCCGTCCCCGACCGGCATCGTCACCCCGCACCCGTCCGGCATCGAGCCCCGCCACGAGTCCTCGCCGCCGGCCGCCGCCCACCACACCCCGACCACCCCGGCCGCCCCGGGACGTCTCCCGGTCCAGCTCACCCCCGGCAGCACCGTCGCCCTCGCGGCGGCCGGTGGCGCCGTGGTCCTGGTCGTCGGGGCCGTCCTCGTCTCGATGCTGCTCGCCGTCGCCATCACCGGCGTCTCCCTCGCCGTCGTCGCCGTGGTCCTGCGCCTGCTCGTCAAGGACCTCCAGAGGGGGCTGTGACCACCGTGGACACCCACATCGTCGCCGCGGGCTTACCGGCCCTGGGCTGGGCACTCCACGGCGGGCTGCTCCTGCGCCGCCTGGCCACCGCCCGCCGCGACCCGCTGACCGGCCTGCACACCAGGGCCGGTTGGACCGCCCGCGCCGAACACCTGGTGGCCAAGCACCCGGGTGCCGTCGTGATCCTGGTCGACCTGGACGACTTCAAGGCGATCAACGACACCCACGGCCACGCCGCCGGGGACATGGTGCTCGCCGCGACCGCCCGCCGCCTGAGCACCTGGTGCGGCCGGCACGGTATCGCCGCTCGCCTCGGCGGGGACGAGTTCGCCGCCATCGTCACGGACCCCGGCCGTACCCCGGGCCTGCACGCCCTCCGGACCGCCCTGGACCAGCCCGTCACGCACCACGGACTCGCTTTGCCGGTCTCGGCCTCGGTCGGCCACTGCCACCGCGCTGACCTGCTGGTGCCCGCCCTCACCGACGCCCTGTCCGCCGCCGACTCCGCGATGTACGCGGCCAAGGGCCACGGCAGGCGCAACACACGCTGAGCGGCCCCCGGGGCGGCCTCGGTCGCCAAACTTCCGCCGCCCCGGGCGCCTGAACCCCTCCCAGATCCAACGGACCCGAAAGGGACAACTCATCATGCCCCAGAGCCCCTCGACGCCGCTCATCTGCC
Source organism: Streptomyces sp. NPDC059564 (assembly GCF_042735575.1). Taxonomy (NCBI): domain Bacteria; kingdom Bacillati; phylum Actinomycetota; class Actinomycetes; order Kitasatosporales; family Streptomycetaceae; genus Streptomyces; species Streptomyces sp. NPDC059564. Next base: position 55,518 of record NZ_JBHWBP010000010.1, read on the forward strand.
GCGACTGCGACGGCTTCGCCACCGCCACGATCACCACCGGCACCCACTCCATGGACGGCACCCGTACGACCATCCCCGTCAACTGCCCGACGTGCCAGGGCCTCGGCCACACGGCCCGTCCGGCCCTCGCGCGGCTCAGCCGGTGACCGCCATGGCGAAGCTGACCCCCACGAACACCGCTCCCGGTCTGCACGTCAGCAAGCCCTCGCCGTCCGAGCCCGCCACCGCCTCCGCCGTCTGCCACTGCGGCGCCTCCGCCACCGCCAAGGGAGACACCCAGGTCGGCGCCCTGGTCTCCGGTTGGAAAGCCAACCACGGCGCCGCACACGGAAAGAGGACCACGTCATGACCGATGGTCCTCAGATCCTGGATCTCTTCGCCGGCCCCGGCGGCTGGTCAGAGGGACTGCGCTCGCTCGGAATCCGGGACATCGGGATCGAGATCGACAGCGCCACCTGCGCCACCCGCGCCTCCGCCGGGCACCGCACGATCCGCGCCGATGTCGCCGCCTATCCCACCGCCCCGCTTCACGGAAAGGTGACCGGGCTGGTCGCTTCCCCGCCCTGCCAGACCTTCAGCGCCGCTGGCCTCCGTGCCGGAAACACCGACCTGCCCTTGTGCCACCAGGCCTTGGACGATCTCGCCCGTAGACACGACACCCGCAACGCCTTGCGCCCCGACTGCACCGACGCACGGTCTCTGCTCGTCGTCGAGCCCCTGCGCTACGCCCTCGAACTGCGCCCCGAATGGATCGCCCTGGAAGAGGTTCCCGCGGTGCTGCCTCTCTTCGAGCACACCGCGCGCCTCTTGGCGGGCGTCGGCTACTCGGTGTGGGCCGGCGTGCTGAACGCCGCCGACTTCGGCTTGGCCCAGACCCGGCGCCGCGCCTTCCTCATCGCTTCCCGCACTCGCCCCGCCCTTCCGCCAGCGCCCACGCACGCCGACGGCGGGACTCCCGCCGATCTCTTCAGTGATGGTCTCCCGCCCTGGCGAACCATGGGCGACGTGCTGGGCTGCCCGCCTGGAGACGTGGTCACGCGCGGGAACCACACCACCGGCGGCAGCCGCTTCCCCACCACCGGGCCCTCCTGGGCGCTCACCGGTCGTGCGCGGTCGTGGATGCTACGGGTCGGCAACCGGCCCGCTTCAACCCGCCGTCGGCTCAACCAGCCAGCACCCACCCTCCTGTTCGCCAAAGCCCTCAACGATGTCTCCTGGATTGAGCCCGACGGCACTCCGGTTCGACGGCTGTCTGTGGCGGAGGCATCCGTCCTTCAAGGCTTTTCGCCGGCATACCCGTGGGCCGGTTCCCGCACCAAGCAGTTCGAGCAGATCGGCAACGCCGTCCCCGTGCCTCTCGCCGCCGCCGTCCTGCGCTCGCTCGTGCCGATCGCCCTGGAGGTGGCCGCATGACCGACACCGCCACCACGGCGGGCCTGGACCCGGCCACCCTGAGCGATCTGCTCCGGGTGGCCGGGGCCCCCGGCTTCGACCGCCTCCACGAGCAAATCCGCCGCACCGGGGGGTGCGCCGCCCCGATCCGCCTCTCCGGCGGCACCAAGATCATGGACCCGGCCACCAAGACCGTGCTCCACGCCTACACCACCGACGCCGAACCCGGCGGTGTCCTGCGCGTCGCCTGCGGCAACCGCCGGGCCTCCCGCTGCCCCGCCTGCGCCTGGGCGTATGCGGGCGACACCTACCACCTGATCCGCGCCGGACTCATCGGCGACCGGGCCAAAGGCACCCCCGAGACGATCCGCGACCACCCCCGCGTCTTCGCCACCCTCACCGCCCCGTCCTTCGGCCCCGTCCACAACCGCCCCGGCACCCGCCCCTGCCGCTGCGGCGTCCGCCACACCGAGGACGCGCCCGAACTCGGCACCCCGCTCGACCCGGACACGTACGACTACGCGGGTGCGGTGCTGTGGAACAACCACGCCTCCGAGCTGTGGCGCTACTTCACGATCTACCTGCGCCGGGAAGTCGCCGCCCGCGCCGGCCTCACGCAGAAAGCCGCTCGCGAGCAGTCCCGCGTCTCCTTCGGCAAGGTCGCCGAGTACCAGAAGCGCGGGGCCGTCCACTTCCACGCCGTGATCCGCTTCGACGGGCCGAAGGGGCCTGACACCCCGCCTCCCGCGTGGGCCACCCTCGATCTGCTCACCGACGCAATCCGGGCCGCCGCAGCCCGGGTCCGCGTCGTCGTGCCGGCCAATCCGGAGTACGGGGTCGAGAACGACCAGGTGTTGCTGTGGGGAGACCAGCTCGACGTACAGCCCATTGGCGCCTTCGGGGACGGGGAGGAGCTGACCGAACAGGCCGTCGCCTCCTACGTCGCCAAGTACGCCACCAAGGCCGCCGAGACGACCGGCACCGTGGACCACCCGGTGGCCAACAAGGAAGCGGCGTTCCTTCTCGGCGTGCCCGACCACCCCCGGCGGCTCATGGAAGCCTGCATGGACCTCGACCGGGCCTACCCCGACCGGCGCCTGAGGGCCTGGGCCCACATGCTCGGCTTCCGCGGGCACTTCTCCACCAAGTCACGCCGCTACTCGACAACCCTCGGCGCCTTACGCCAGGTCCGCGCCGACTACCGCGCCGCCCAGCAACGCGCCTCCCTCGGCCTGACCGACCCCGACGACAACCCGGAAGCCACCCTCCTCGTCGTCGCCCACTGGGCCTACGCCGGCCACGGCTCCACCCCCGGCGAATCCTGGCTCGCCGCCAACATCCGCCGAGACATCCAGCACAACCGTGAACTCGCCCGTGAGATGCGGGCCGAACTGTCCGAACCGGAAGGGGAGACCGCGTGGCTGCCGTAGTCATCCAGCGGAAGTGGCACACGACCGCCGAGGTCGCCGACATGCTCGGCTTCGGCCTGTCCAAGACCAAGATGCTCGTGCTCACCGGGGAGATCCGCTCGGTGAAGGTGGGCCGCAACCGCCGCATCCTCCCGGCCTGGGTGGACGAGTACGTCGAGCGCATCGCGGCCGCCGCCGAGGGGTGGGCGGCATGAGCGGCAAGCGCGGCAACGGCGAAGGCTCGATCTACCCGTACAAGAACGGCTACGCCGCCTACGTCTGGGTGACCAAGCCCGACGGCAAGCGCGCCCGGAAGTACGCCTACGGCAAGACCCGCGAAGAGGTCCACGAGAAGTGGCTCAACCTGCACGCGGAGGCGAAGAAGGGGCCCGTCACCACCCGGCACCGGACGGTCTCCGCCTTCCTCTCCTACTGGCTGGACTCGATCGTCAGGCCGAACCTGGCCCCGCTCTCCTACGTCTCGTACGAGGGCTACGTACGGCTCTACATCGCCCCGCACCTCGGCACGAAGCGGCTGGACAAGCTGACCGTCCGGGACGTCCGCGAGTGGCTGACCAAGCTGGCGGCGATCTGCCAGTGCTGCGCCCAGGGCAAGGACGCGAAGCGCAACCGTGAGGGCCGCCGGTGCTGTGCCCTCGGGGAGTGCTGCGAGGCGTACCCGTCCCGGCGTGTGATCCAGGGCTCCCGTGACGCGCTGCGGGCCGCCCTCACGCACGCCGTCGCCGAGGAAGAGATCGGCAAGAACGTCGCCTCCCTCGTGAAGGTGCCCAAGCCCCGCCGCAAGCGGATCAAGCCCTGGTCCGTGGTCGAGGCGGGCCGGTTCCTGGCGGACGGGGTTGCCCGGGAGGATCACCTCTTCGCCGCGTGGGTGCTCGTCCTCTGCCTCGGGCTCCGGCGCGGTGAGGTGCTGGGGCTGACCTGGAAGTCGATCGATTTCGACGCCGGGGAGCTCTACGTGGACCACCAGATCCAGCGGGCCGGGCGGCAGATCCTGCACCGAGAGACGAAGACGGAGGACTCGGATGACTTCCTGCCTCTGCCCTCCCTCTGCCTCAAGGCGCTGCGGATGCGGCGAGCCCAGCAGGTCGGGGATCGGAAGGCTGCCGGGGAGCTGTGGCAGGACAGCCACGGGTTGGTGTTCACGACGAAGTACGGGACCCCTATCGAGCCGGGGAACCTCACCCGGATGTTCGGCCTGCGTGCTCGTCGTGCCGGCCTTCGGGTGATCCCGCTGCGGAACACCCGGCACACCTGCGCCGCGCTCCTGGTCGCGCTCAAGGTCCACCCGAAGGTGGCGCAGCGGATCCTCCGGCATTCGCAGATCGCCATGACGATGGAGGTCTACGCCGAAGCGAGCGAGGAAGCAGTACGCGACGCCCTCGGCAAGCTGTCCGAAGCGATGGGTGGCAGCGGCTGAGGCGGTTGCTGTACTTCGCTGCTGTACGGCCGGAAACGGCAGAGGCCCCGGACTCTCGTCCGGGGCCTCTGGCCTGCTGTGCACTCGGCAGGATTCGAACCTGCAACCTTCTGATCCGTAGTCAGATGCTCTATCCGTTAAGCTACGAGTGCTTGGGCTTCCCGGGGTTTTGCGCCCCGTTGGCCTTGCGAGAACAACAATACATGGACCTCGGCGGGACGCGAAATCCATTAGGTCCACCACCTCTGACCTGCGAAAACACCCCGGAAGAAGATCGTCCGGAAGATCCGCCCACGACCCGGCGGCAGCCCGGTGACGGCCCGGTGACGGCCCGGCCGGTGATCGGGAACCCGGAACACGGCGGTGCCGGAACCCATCGAGCCCTGAACGCACCGAAGCCCCGGTCCGTGAGGACCGGGGCTTCGTGAGTGCGGAGGCGGAGGGATTTGAACCCTCGATGGGGTGTAAGCCCCAAACCGCATTAGCAGTGCGGCGCCATAGACCGGACTAGGCGACGCCTCCAGCACACCCCCGCGTACGAAGGTGCGTGCAGATGATGACACAGGCGCGGGGCCGGTCACCAATCCGCTCCCACGGTACAAGGAGCCGGGCCCACAGGGCAAAGCCTTAAGCCGGGTCGTACACGAGGGGCACGCAACCCCGTACGAGAGGCAGGACGACACGCAACGTCGGGGCGGGCCCGTCGTTGGTGAGGCGTACGACGTACGGACGACCTGGAGTGCCCCATGCTGCGTCTCGCCGCCTTCGCCGTCACCTCCGCACTGGCCGCCGCGGCCGCCGGCCCGCTGCCACCACTGCCGCTGGGACGGCTGCTGGCCTCTCCCGACCGCCTCACCATCGCCGTCTCCGACACCGGCAACCGCCGGGTCGACGGCGAGTACCGGCTGGAGTGCCGCCCCGTCGGCGGCAACCACCCGGAGGCCGGGAAGGCCTGTGCCCGCCTGGAGGAGTTCGCCAAGGAGGGCAAGGACCCCTTCGCCCCCGAACCCAAGCGCCAGATGTGCACCTTCCAGGACGGCGGTCCGGCCACCGCCCGCATCACGGGAACGTGGCACGGACAGAAGGTGGACCGCACCTTCCGGCGGAAGGACGGATGCGCCATCACCCGGTGGAACGACCTGGAACCTGTGCTTCCGAGTGCGCGTTCCTGACCTGGGAGGATGCGGCGGATGCACGGTTTCCCCCGTTCATCCGCCACCTCGCCGCGGGACGGTGCCCTTAGACTCCTCCCGTGACATGCCGGTAGTCGTGGTCAGGGAGGAAGCTCGTCGTGAGCAGCAGGCCATCCCGAGGCGCTGCTCGCCTCGCAGCAATACTCGACGCACTTCCGGACGCGCTGTTGCTCGTCAACGCCAACGGCACGGTCGTCAACGCGAATTCGATCGCCCTCGAGGTCATGGAGAGCCCCGGCACGGGTCTCGTCGGCCGCGGGGTGCTGGACCTGCTGCCGGAGTTCGACTCCAAGCTGATCCCCGGTTCGATGCGCCGCCCCGGCGACGACGAGGACGGCCGCGCCCGGCCCAAGCGCATGACGGCGCGCCGGACCGACGGCAGCGAGTTCCCCGTCGAGGTCACCGCCGCCCACCTCGACGGCCGTGACGCCTACCGCGAGCCCCAGCCCTCGTACACCGGCGACGAACTGCTGATGCTCGTCGTACGGGACCTCTCCGAAACCATGGACACCGAGGCCGAGCTGGCCCGCTCCCAGCGGCAGACCGAGATGATCCTGCGCGCCGCCGCCGAGGGCGTCGTCGGTACGGACACCGACGGCCGGGTGGTGCTCGTCAACCCCGCCGCCGCGCAGATCCTCGGGTACCGCGCCACCGACCTCGGCAACCGCGAGCTGCACGGGCTGATCCAGCACTCGCGCGCCGACGGCTCCCCCTTCCCCTTCGACGAGTCCCCGCTCGCCGACACCCTGCGCAGCGGCCGCAAGCACCGGGTCCGCGGCCAGGTGCTGTGGAACAAGGCCGGCCAGCCCGTCGCCGTCGACCTGACCACCTCTCCCGTACGGGACGGGGAGCTGCTCGTCGGCGCCGTCATGACCTTCACCGACCGGCGTCCCTACGACGCCCTCGCGGCGCGCCACGCCCAGCTGCTCGCCGTCCTCGGCGAGTCCCTGCGCGGCCCGCTGGAGGAGCTGCGCGGGGAACTGGCCACGCTGGCCGCCGACGACGCGGGACAGCTGTGGCCCGAGGCCAACCAGCTGCTGCACCATCTGGCCGCCGGCTACTCGCGGATGACCACCCTGGTGGACAACGTCCTCGGCTACCAGCGCCTCGACGCGGGCAACGAGAAGCTCCGCAAGAAGAACGCCCTGATCAACACGGTCGTCGCGGCCGGAATCGACGGCGCCGTCGAGCTGATCGGCCCCGGCCGGGCGCAGTTCGCCGTCCACGCCCCGACCATCGAGGCCGAGGTGGACGCGCGGCACATCGCGACGGCCCTCGCGCACCTGGTCGCGGACGTCGCCGGGGTCGACGCCACCGGCAAGACCCCCCAGGGCAGCGGCTACATGGACTCCACGATCGTGGTGGCCGCCGCGCAGCGCGGTGACGTCGTACGGATCGAGGTGCGCGGCCCCTACGAGGGCGGCGACCCGGTGCACGAGCCGATCGTGCGGGGCATCGTCGCCGCGCACGGCGGGGTCCTGCAGACGGTGGAGGTGCCGGGCGCCCCCGGCGGGGCGTACGTGCTGGAGCTGCCGCTGGGCTCGGGAGCGGGGACGGTGACCCTGCCCGAGCCCGAGCCGGAGCCCGAGGTGAAGCCCGAGGCCGCCGCGGGCGGTACGGACGGCTCCGGCGGGCAGGCCTCCGGCCGGGGCGGCCCCGCGGCCGGTCCCGGCGGGCGGCGCGCCCGGCGCGGGGTGGACGCCTTCCTCGACGACGAGGGTGACCGGGCGAAGGCCCCCGGGGCCCGCGAGGGCGGGAGCGCCCTGGCGCTGCCGTCCGGGCGGCGCCGCGCGGACGGCACCCCCGCCGACGCCTCCGCCGGTCCCGCCGAGCTCGCGCAGTCCCCGGTGAACCCGGCCGGGCTGGGTACCGGGCGCAGGCGGGGCCGGGACGGCGACGGCAGCGAAGCCCCCTTCGGGCCCGCGCTGCCGGGAGCCGGACGGCCCGTGCCCCCGCAGGGCACCGCGATGCCGGCGCTGCCGCCCGTACCGGCGGTGCCCCCGGTTCCGGTGACCGAGCATCCGGCCGGACGCCGCCGGGCGCTGGGGTCCGCCGCCCAGCCCGCGCGGCCCGCCTCCGGGCCGGTGCCGGCCACCGGGCTCGCGGCTCCCGCCGCGCCCCGGCCGATCG
>NZ_JBHWBP010000011.1:0-60430 GCF_042735575.1 Streptomyces sp. NPDC059564
GGCCGGGCCCTCACCCGGCCCCGGGGCCGCGCGCATCCCACGGACACCAGATCACCTCTGGAGCACCTGCCATGACCGTCCTCTTCGGTACGAGCATCCCCGTCGGCCAGGCCAACGCCGTCGCCACCGGCCCCGGCCCCGGCGCGGGCACCGACACCAGCACCGGCGACTCCCGTACGAGCGCCAGAGCCGGCCAGACCCCGGCCGCCGCCGCGACCCGGCGGCCGAGCGAGGGCTCGGTGCACTCCTGGGACCTCTCCACCGGCGTCGACGGCCCCGGCACCCGCTTCGTGACCTTCCTCTCCGGATGTCCGCTGACCTGCCTGTACTGCCACAACCCCGACACCATGCGGATGCGCAACGGCAAGCGCACCTCCGCCGACGCCGTCATCGCCGAGGCCCGCAAGTACACGCGGTTCATCTCCGCCTCGGGCGGCGGCGCCACCATCTCCGGCGGCGAACCGCTGCTCCAGCCCGTCTTCGCGGGGGAGCTGCTGCACCGGATGAAGAACGACCTCGGCCTGCACACCGCCCTCGACACCTCCGGCTTCCTCGGCGCCCGGGCCACCGACGCCCTGCTCCGCGACGTCGACCTGGTCCTGCTCGACATCAAGTCCTGGGACCGCGAGACGTACAAGAAGGTCACCGGCCGGCCGCTGGAGCCCACCCTGGACTTCGCCCGCCGCCTCGCGGACCAGGGCAAGGAGGTGCACCTGCGGTTCGTGCTGGTACCCGGGCTCACCGACGCGCGCGAGAACGTCGAGGGCGTCGCCTCCTTCGCGGCCACCCTCGGCAACGTCTCGCGGGTCGACGTACTGCCCTTCCACACGCTGGGCGAGAGCAAGTGGCAGGCCCTGGACATGCCCTTCACCCTGCACGACACCCCGTCGCCGACCGCCGGTCAGGTCGCCGAGGCCAAGTCGGTCTTCGCCGCCCACGGACTGAAGGCCGTCTGATCCCGTTCGGAGTAATCGTAAGGTTCATATAACGGGCTGAAACGGTACAGACCACCTAGCGTGGTGCTGTGTCCGAGCCCACAGAAGTCCTCGCCGCAGCCCCACCACCACCCGGGGCCCCCGGGACCACGCCGCCGGCCCGGCGGTCCGTCACCGCACGGGCCACCCTGGCCGGCACCCTCGTCTCGCTCCTGCTCATCGCGGCGATCGTGCTGGGCAGCCGCCTGCTGCGGGACTTCGACTCGGCCCTGCTGCCGTACGCCGTCGCCACGGTCTTCCTGGCCTTCGGTGTGGCCTACCGCTACACGGTGTGGGTCTCCGCGCCCGGGGCCCGTCGCCTCTTCAAGAAGGGGTTCGGCAGCTTCTTCTCCGCGGCGAACTTCAAGAAGGCACCCACCGCCGTCCCGAAGATGATCGCCACCTACCTCGGATTCCAGAAGTTCCTCGGCGCCCGCTCCCGCGCCCGCTGGGCCGCCCACCAGCTCATCTTCTGGGGCTGCCTGCTGGCCGCCGCGATCACCTTCCCCCTCACCTGGGGCTGGTTCACCTTCACCTCCGACAGCGGCTCGGGACCCGGCTACGAGATGCGGATCTGGGGCTTCAAAATCATCGGCTTCGACTCCCTCAACATCGTCGGCTGGCTGATGTTCCACGGCCTGGACATCGCCGCCGTCCTCGTCATCCCCGGAGCCTGCTACTTCCTGTGGCGCCGGATGAAGGACCGCGGGGCCATCACCGGCCAGCGCTTCGCCTACGACATGCTCCCGCTGATCTGCCTCATCGTGATCTCGGTGACGGGGCTGCTGCTGACCTTCTCCTCGATCTTCCTGCACGGCGGCGGATACGAGTTCCTCGCGATCCTGCACATGGTGTCCGTGGTGTTCACGCTGGTCTACATCCCCTTCGGGAAGTTCTTCCACATCGTCCAGCGCCCGGCCGCCGTCGGCATGCAGCTCTTCAAGTACACCGCCCGCCAGGACGACCAGATCTTCGCCTGCAAGCGCTGCGGCGAACCCATCGACACCGCCCCCTACGTCGAGAACCTGCGCGGCACGATGAAGGACCTCGACCTCGACCTCGGCTTCGACGCCTGGGCCGAGTACTGCCCGCGCTGCAAGCGGGTCCTGCGCGGCAATGCCTACCTGACCCACGTCAAGAAGGGCTTCAAGTGACCGCCACGGACCCGGCCAAGCCGGCGCCCCTGCCCCGGACTCTGCCCCTCGACCCGGCCATCGCCCCGCCCGGCACCCGCAACTTCCGCGACGCCGGCGGCATCCCCGCCGACCAGTGGCACGCCGACCAGAACGGCGAGACCCTCGTCCCCACTCACTGCTGCTTCTGCGGCGTGCAGTGCGGCATGTACCTGCGTGTCGACAAAGGCGGCAAGGTCTTCGGTGTCGAACCCCGCAACCACGACATCAACCGGATGCGCCTGTGCCCCAAGGGCATCAACGCCTACCAGCAGGTCAACCACCCCGACCGGCTGACGGCCCCGCTGATGCGCCGATCGCGCGGCGAGGAGTTCAAGGAGGTCTCCTGGGACGAGGCCCTCGACTTCACCGTCTCCGAGGTCCGCCGCATCCAGGAAGCCCACGGCAACGACGCCTTCGGCCTGCTCGGCGGCGCCAGCCTGTACTCCGAGAAGACCTACCTCGTCGGCAAGTTCGCCCGGGTCGCCCTGAAGACCCGGCACGTCGACTACAACGGGCGGCTGTGCATGGTCAGCGCCGCCGGCGCCAACAAACTGGCCTTCGGCATCGACCGGGCCGCCAACCCCTTCTCCGACATCCTCCTCACCGACTGCCTGCTGATCGCCGGGTCGAACGTCGGCGAATGCTTCCCGGTCATGACCCAGTACCTCTGGGGCGCCCGCGACCGAGGCGCCTCCCTCATCGTGATCGACCCGCGCGAGACCGCCGTCGCCCGCACCGCCGACGTACACGTCGCCCTCAAACCCGGCACCGACTCGGCCTTCTTCAACGCCGTCCTCCACGTGGTCGTCGCCGAAGGCCTCACCGACGAGGGCTACCTCGCCGCGCACACCACCGGCTGGGAAGAGGTCCGCCAGAGCGTCCAGGACTACCCGCCCGCCCGGGCCGCCGAGATCTGCGGAGTCCCCGAGGAGCAGATCGTCCAGGTGGCCCGCATGTTCGGCCGCGCCGGCCGGGCCATGGCCTTCCACGCCCGCGGCGTCGAGCACCACTCGCAGGGCGTCGAGAACTGCCTCTCGATCATCAACCTGTGCGTGGCCACCGGAAACCTCGGCAAGCCCGGAGCCGGCTACGGCACCATCACCGGTCAGGGCAACGGCCAGGGCGGCCGCGAACACGGTCAGAAGTCCGACCTGCTGCCCGGCGGCCGGTCCATCACGAACGAGGAACACCGCCGCCAGATCTGCGGCATCTGGGGCATCGAGGAGTCCGAACTCCCGCCCGCCGGCACCTCCATGATGGAGATGGTCTGGCAGATGCAGCGCCAGGAGATCCGCGGCCTCATTGGCATCTGCAACAACCCCTTCGTCTCCCTGCCCAACTACAAGGTGGTCAAGGAGGGGTACGACGCGCTCGAATTCCACGCCCAGTTCGACTTCTTCCTCTCCGAAACCGCCACCAACGCGCACGTGGTCTTCCCCGTCACGGTCTGGGCCGAGGACGAGGGCGTCATGGCCAACACCGAGGCGCGCGTCGTCAAGCACAACAAGGCGCAAGAACCGCCCGCCGGGGTCCGCACCGACACGTGGGTGATGTGCGAACTCGCCCGCCGCCTCGGCGCCGGAGACAAATTCGACTTCCCCGGATCCCGGGAGGTGTTCGAGGAACTGCGGATCGCCTCCGCCGGCACCGTCAACGACTACTACGGGATCACGTACGAGCGCCTGGAGGAGACCGGCGGCATCATGTGGCCCTGCCCCTCCACCGACCACCCGGGCACCCCCCGGCTGTTCGAGGGCGGGAAGACCTACCACCCCGACGGGAAGATCCACCTCCAGGTCGTCGAGTGGCACGCGCCGATGGACCCGTACACCGAGGAGTACCCGCTCTCCCTGACCACCGGCCGCACCGTCGCGCACTTCCTCTCCGGGAACCAGACGCGCCGCCTGGGCGCCCTCGTCGAGCAGACCCCACGCCCCTGGGTGGAGGTCCACCCCTCGCACGGGTTCCGCGACGGCGACCCCGTACGGGTCGTCACCCGCCGCGGCAGCGAGGTGTTCCCGGCCCTGGTCACCGAGGCCATCCGGCCCGACACCGTCTTCATCCCGTACCACTGGCCCTTCCCGACCGCCGCGAACGCTCTGACCATCGACGCCCTCGACCCGCGATCGAAGATCCCCGAGTTCAAGGTCTGCGCCGCCCGGATCGAGGCCGCCCCGCAGGTCGACGAGGTACCCGCCCCGCCCGTGGCGCCCGGCCGGCAGGCCTATCCGGAGACCCAGGTCTCCCGCACCGACCCCCTGCCCCCCACGTCCCCGCAAGGCCGTGGCACGGCGGAGAGGAGCTGACGCGCCATGATGGGCCGCACGATCTTCATCGACCCCGGCCGGTGCATCGGCTGCCAGGCCTGCGTCTCCGCCTGCCGCGAATGCGACTCGCACCGAGGCAAGTCGATGATCCACCTGGACTACACCGACCCCGGCCGGTCCGTCGCCTCCATGCCGACCGTCTGCATGCACTGTGAGGACCCGGTCGCTCCCTGCGCCGAGGTCTGCCCCGCCGACGCGATCCTGGTGACCGCCGACGGGGTGGTCCAGCAGGCCGACACCACCCGCTGCATCGGCTGCGCCAACTGCGTCAACGCCTGCCCCTTCGGCGTCCCGAAGATCGACCTCCAGGCGAAGCTCCAGATGAAGTGCAACCTCTGCTACGACCGCACCGCCTACGGCCTGGCCCCCATGTGCGCCACCGTCTGCCCAACCGGGGCCCTCTTCTACGGAACCCTCGAAGAACTCCAGGCCGAGCGTCCCGGCGTGCAGGTCGCCGACTCCTTCGCCTTCGGCGACGTGATGGTCAGCACCGGAGTGGCGATGGTCGTCCCGGCCGACAAGGTCCAGTGGCCCGTGCCCGGCGGCCTGCCCATCGTCGAGGTGAACGGAGTGGACGTCCGATGAGCGTCACCGAACAGCCCGCTCCCGCGCCGGGACAGGATCCCGGCGCAGACGCCGCCGCGGACCAGCTGCGTGACCGGATCAGCGCCGACTCCCTCACCACCCGCCGCGACTACCTGCGGATCATCGCCACCGTCTCCGGCGGCCTGGCCATCGGCGGAGTCGGCGTGGCCGCCGGCATCCTGCACCGGCACGGCGACAGCGAGACGCTGCCCGAGGCCAAGAAGGTCACCGACCGGCTCGCGCCGGGCCAGTCCATCGCCTTCCGGTTCCCCGGGGACGAGGACCGGGCCCTCGCGGTCCGGCTCGCCGACGGCGGCCTCGTCGGCTACTCGGCCGTCTGCACCCACCTGGCCTGCGGCGTGCTGTGGCGCGAGGACCGCGGCCCCGACGGGGAGTTGTACTGCCCCTGCCACGAGGGCGTCTTCAACGTCCGCACCGGCGAGGTGGCGGCGGGGCCCCCGCCCCGCCCGCTCCCCAGGATCTTCCTGACCGAGCTGGCCGACGGCAGCGTCTGGGCCACCGCCACCGCCCGGTCGGGAGAGCCGCTCAAGGACGCCCTGTGCCGGGAGTTCGGCGACTCCCACCCCGCGGCCTCCCGGCAACTGGGCTGCCCCGGAGCCGCCCGCACCACCGAAAGCAGGCGGACATGAGCGGATCCCAGCTGCCTCCCCGCCCCGACTACCACCCGGGGAGCGCCGAACCCCGGCTGAACCGGCCGGTGCGCGAGCGGTATCCGCAGATCCGCTCCACCAGCGGCTACGGAGACCCCCGGATCCGGCACACCGGCCCCGGCCCGGGGGCCGGCACCGAACAGGAGCCGGAACGCTCCTCGAAACTCAACGCCCGGCTGGCCCTGGCCCTCACCGTCGTGATCGGACAGCTCTGGGCGCTGACCGTGACCGTCAACGAGTGGATGAAGGGCAACACCGCCACGGCCTGGTGGGGGGCGGGATTCCTGATCCTGTCCTTCCTCGTCGTGATCGGCCTGTGGCTCCTCGACCCGAAGGACCGATGACCATGTCCATACGCACCAACAGCGGCTCCACGGTGCGCTCGCACCGCGCCGAGACCTACAAGCCCGGCGCCACCATCGGGGACTGGCGCCCCGAGGACGACGGCTTCTGGCAGTCCACCGGCCACCGGGTCGCCCAGCGCAACCTCTGGGTCTCCATCCCGGCGCTGATGCTCGGCTTCGTGGTCTGGCAGGTCTGGTCGGTCACCGTGGTCAAGCTCAACGACGTCGGCTTCGCCTTCTCCAAGTCGCAGCTGTTCTGGCTGACCGCCATCCCCGGCATCACCGGCGGCACCTTCCGGATCCTGTACACCTTCATCGGCCCTATCTTCGGCGAGCGGAAGTTCACCGCCTTCAGCACGATCATCCTGGTCGGCCCCATGCTGTGGCTGGGCTTCGCGCTCCAGGACAACAGCACGCCCTACTGGGAGCTGGTGCTCATCGCGGCCGTCTGCGGGATCGGCGGCGCGAACTTCGCCTCCTCCATGGCCAACATCGGCTTCTTCTTCCCCAAGCGGGAGAAGGGCAGCGCCAACGGCCTCAACGGCGGCCTCGGCAACCTGGGCGTGAGCGTGGTCCAGCTGGTCGCTCCGCTGGTGGTCACCGCCGCCGTTCTCGGCGCCCCCGCGGGCGGCCCGCAGCACGACGCGAAGAAGAACACGGACATCTGGCTCCAGAACGGCGCCTTCCTCTGGGTGCCGCTGCTGGTCATCATGGCGCTGCTCGCCTGGTTTCTGATGAACGACCTCAAGGTGGCATCCGCCCCCTTCAGCCAGCAGAAAATCATCTTCAAGCGCAAGCACAACTGGCTGATGACCTGGCTCTACGTCGGCACCTTCGGGTCCTTCATCGGGTTCGCCGCCGGCTTGCCCCTCCTGATCAAGAACAACTTCGAGTCGCAGGGATACCAGGCCACCACCTACGCCTGGATCGGCCCCTTCGTCGGCGCCCTCATGCGCTGGGCGGGCGGCTGGCTCTCCGACAAGATGGGCGGCGCCAGGGTGACCATGCTGTCCTTCGTCGGCATGGCGGCGGCCCTGGTGGTCGTGATCTTCGCGCTGCCGTCGGGCAGCGACCAGGGCAGCTTCTGGGCCTTCTTCATCGGCTTCCTGGCGGCCTTCGCCTTCTCCGGACTGGGCAACGGCTCGACCTTCCGCCAGATCCCCGTGATCTTCCGGGACCAACACATGCGCCAGGCCGAGGGCCAGGGCCCCGAGGCGCAGGCGGCCGCGCTGAAGCAGTCGGAGATGGAGGCGGGCGCCGTCACCGGCTTCTCCTCCGCCATCGCCGCCTACGGCTTCTTCTTCATCCCCGCGATGTTCGCGGCCATGGCCGTCACCAACGCGCTGTGGATCTTCATCGGCTTCTACGCGACCTGCCTCGCGGTGTGCTGGTGGTTCTACGCGCGCAAGGGCGCCGAAGCCCCCAGCTGAGCGGGACGGGCGGCGGTGGGGGCGGCCGTACCCTGGAGGCATGAGCACCTCCGCCGCCCCCGACCCGCAGCCCGAACCCGTCGCGAAGCCGGAGCCCAAGTCCGAACCCAAGCCCAAGCCCAAGCCGAGGCCGAAGCTGGTCTTCGACGACCCGCTGGACCGGCAGTCCTCGGACGACACCGACCGGGGCTGGGGCGAGCGGCCGCCCGCCGGCGGAAGCACGGCCGACCTGGCCCGCTTCCTCGACGAGAAGCCCCCGCACCACATCTGATCCGCCGGACCGGCTAGAACACGTCGCGCGACCCCGGAGCCCCGCCGTTGCCGCCGTTCGAGCCCCGCTGCGCCACCAGGGTGTCGCGGATCTCCTTGAGGACCTCCAGCTCGGTGATCTCCATGGTCTCCTGCACGCCCTCCTTGGCCTTGCGGCGCGCCTCCTGCTTGGCGAGGTACTTCGCCATCGGCAGGACCATCAGGAAGTAGACGACCGCCGCGGTGATCAGGAAGGTCAGCGTGGCGTTGAGGACCGACCCCCAGAGGATGTTGACGCCGGTCGGCTCGCCCTTCGCGTCGATGCCACAGGGATCCTTCAGGCACGAGGTGTAGACATCCAGGCTTTTGGTGCCGATGGCGCCCACGAGCGGGCTGATGATCCCCTTCACGATCGAGTTCACGATGTTCGTGAACGCGGCGCCGATGACCACGGCCACCGCCAGGTCGACCACGTTGCCGCGCATCAGGAAGGCCTTGAAGCCCGCCAGGACGCTCTCGTTCTTCTTGCTCACCACTGAGCCTTTCTTCGGAACTGCCATTTACGGAGCCAACGGTTCCGAAAACTACGGCAGTCCGGGCCCGGCGTGTCCAATCGAGGCCAACCTCAAGGTGATTTGACTGGGCGTACGTGCGAATCAGCACAACGTCACCGCCAGTCGTGCCGCCGCACCCGCCCCCACGAGGGCCCGCGCGGTGTCCCGGGGAACGGACAGCACCACCAGTGCCCCGCCGTCCCCAACACCCTTCTCCGGCTCGGGCACTTCGGCGACCCGGGCGCCCTCCGCGACCACTCGGGGCGGCCCGGTGCGTTCCGCCGCGACCACGTCCACCCGGTCCCCCGGGCGCAGCAGCCGCACCGTGGCCGCGTCCGCGATGCGTACAGGGGCCGACACCAGGCGCACCACCGCCGGCGGCGGCTTCACCACGGGCGGGGCCGCGACCCGGGAGGCGCGGGCCTCCGTCCCGCCCACCGCCAGGGCGGCCGCCACCACGGCCAGCCCGGCCGCGGTGGCCCGCCTCCGGCGGCGCACCGCACGGCGCATCCGCTCCCCGGCCCGCCCGCCCACGCGCAGCGGGGGGAACGACGGGACGGTGTGCGCGGGAGGACACGTAGAGGAGGAAGCGGAGGAGGACGCGGGCGAAGAAGCCGGCGAAGAAGCCGGCGAAGAAGCGGGAGAGGAAGGCGAACAGGGGGAGCAGGAGGAGGTCCTGGACATGGTGGGCACCGCCGAACTGGTCGAGTTCCGGAGTCCGGACCCAGCGCCCGGACATCCTTCACCATCCGCCGCCCCGCCGGATCGTGCTCGAACCTGTGGACGATCCCCAGGTTGTGGACAACGCCGTCACCCACACGAGGGACCCCTCGGTGTGCCTGCGGGCCACGCAGAGCCCGCCCCGCCCGGCCCCGCCCCGGTTACGGCAGCTCGATGCCGAGGTCCCAGCCGTCGTGGGCGTGGGTGCACAGGCAAGCGCGCGATTCGGTGGGCGGAAGGGCCGCGACCGCGTCGAAGAGGACCTCGCGGAGCCGGCCGACGTTCTCGCCGAACACCTTCAGCACCTCCGTGTGGGAGACGCCCTCACCCGTCTCGGCACCCGCGTCCAGGTCGGTGACCAGGGCCATCGAGGTGTAGCAGAGCCCCAGCTCGCGAGCGAGGACCGCCTCCGGGTGCCCGGTCATGCCGACCACCGACCAGCCCGCCGCCGCGTGCCAGCGCGACTCCGCCCGCGTGGAGAAGCGCGGTCCCTCGATGACGACCATCGTGCCGCCGTCCACCGGTTCCCAGTCGCGCCCCCGCGCCGCCTCGAGCGCCACCGTGCGCCCGACGGGGCAGTACGGGTCGGCGAAGGTGGTGTGCACGACGTTCGGAACGGTGCCGTCCGGCAGCGGCTCCCCGTCGAAATAGGTCTGCGCACGGGACTTCGTACGGTCGACCAGCTGGTCCGGGACCAGCAGCGTGCCCGGCCCGTACTCGGTCCGCAGGCCGCCCACCGCGCACGGGCCCAGCACCTGGCGGACACCGACCGAGCGCAGCGCCCACAGGTTCGCCCGGTAATTGATCTTGTGCGGCGGCACGGTGTGGCTGCGCCCGTGCCGCGGCAGGAAGGCGACCTGGCGCCCGGCCAGCTCGCCCATGTACAGGGAGTCGCTCGGGGGTCCGTACGGGGTCCCCACCTGGACTTCGGAGACGTCCTCCAGGAAGGAGTAGAAGCCCGAGCCGCCGATGACACCGATCTCTGCGTTCGCCATGGCGCCACCCTAACCGGGTACGCGTAAGGCCCCGCCGCCCAGGAGGGCGTGCGGGGCCTTACGGAAAAAGGAAAGCGTACGGGTCAGGCGGCGGACGTCGAGCTGGAGCCCGCGCTGCTGCCCGTGCCGGACGACGACGTCGAGGAGGACGCGGCGGCAGGCGCGGCGGCGGTCGACGTCGAGGACGACGACGGCTTCGAGGCAGGGGTGCTGCTCGACGAAGCGCCACGGCTGTCGTTCCGGTAGAAACCGGATCCCTTGAAGACGATGCCGACGGCGGAGAACACCTTCTTCAGGCGTCCGTCGCAGTTCGGGCACACGGTCAGTGCGTCATCGGTGAACTTCTGCACGGCCTCAAGGCCCTCACCGCACTCGGTGCACTGGTACTGGTAGGTCGGCACGAATTTCCTCCTGGCACTCTGACTCAATGAGTGCTAACGACGCTCCATGGTGACGTATTCCGGCGGATCAGTCCACCGTCACAGGCTGGCGGTGACCGATGCCACGCTCGTTCACCCGGTTTCGGGTGGCCGAAGCGGGGGCCGGGGTGGGCGCCGCAGCGGCCGCGGGGGCGGACGCGTTCACGATCCGGCTCGACGCCGGCGGGGCCAGCTTCGACCGCAGGGCCAGCAGGGTGACCAGGGCGAGCGCCGTGGCCGCCAGGGGCACCAGGAAGCCGTACGAGGACCCGTGCGCGTCGGTCAGCCGGCCGGCCAGCGTCACGGCGCCGGCCTGCCCGAAGGCGACCGCGCCGGTCAGCCAGGTGAAGGCCTCGGTGCGCGAAGCGGCGGGGATCAGCTGCTCGATCATCGTGTAGCCGGTGATCAGCGCGGGGGCGATGCACAGGCCGACGACCAGGCCGAGCGCGCCCAGCAGGATCACCGAGTGGGCGGCCCACAGGACGGACGCGGCGGCGGTGAGGCCGACGTAGCCCGTGATCAGGCGGCGGCGGGGGCCGATCTTCCAGGCGATGGCGCCCATGGCGATGCCCGCGGTCATGTTGCCGGCCGCGAAGACGCCGTAGAGCAGGCCGTTGGCACCCGGGTTGCCGATCTCGTTGGAGAAGGCGGCGAGCGATACCTGCATGCCGCCGAAGACGGCGCCGATGCCGATGAACGCCACGATCAGGACGCGCAGGCCCGGGAAGGACAGCGCGGAGGCGTGCTTCTCGCCGCCGGCCAGGACCGGGGCCGCCTTCGGCTCGGTGGAGCGCTGTGCGGCGAAGAAGAGGCCGCCGAGCAGGGTCAGGGCCGCCTCGGTGGCCAGACCGGCCGCCGGGTGGATGCCGGTGCACAGGGCGGTGGCGAGCACGGGGCCGATGACGAAGGTGAACTCGTCGGTGACGGACTCGAACGCGGCCGCGGTCGGCAGCAGCGGGGAGCCCTCCAGCTTGGCCGCCCAGCGGGACCGGACCATGGGCCCGACCTGCGGAACGGATGCGCCGGCCGGGACGGCGGCCAGCGCGAGCGCCCACAGCGGGGCACCGAGGAGCGCCAGCGCGGTCAGAGCGGAGACCGCGGCGGCGTGGACGAGGACGACCGGTACGAGGACGGCGCTCTGGCCGCGGCGGTCGGTGAACTTGCCCATGACCGGGGCGGAGAGGGCCATGGAGACGCCGGTGACGGCGGCGACGATGCCGGCGGCGCCGTAGGAGCCGGTGGCGTGCTGGACGAGCAGCAGGATGCTGATGGTCAGCATGCCGAACGGCAGACGGGCGGCGAAGCCCGGGAGGACGAAGCCGAGGGCGCCGGGCGTGCGCAGGAGCTGCCCGTACCCGGGCCGGGTGGTGGACGTGGCGGACTTGTCGGTCGTGACCGCGGATGTCACGGCCTGGCCTTTCCGCTGCCTGGTAGAGCGTCCCCGTCTGCGGACGGTGCGCCGCCTTGTGAGCGACCGCACCCGTACATGTGGGAGCCCCGAGAGCTGTCCTCTTGCGCAGAACCGAGTGATACCTGGGCGCCCACTGCGGGAGGGTGCCACGGCCGCTTTGCGGTCGCGCCAGCTCTGCGTCAGGCAGAGTTGGTTCGATCTGGTGTGCCTTCATCGTACAGGGGAATCCACTACCACGCCCTGTGATTACGGTGACAAGACATGTCTTCACCTGCGATTAACTGGAGCTTCGCATTCCGGCTCCCCCGAAATGGGCGCAAAGAAGGTCACACGCCACTGAAATTGGCCGAATTAGAACGTTGCTCTAAATCGAAACGCCCATCTCAGCCGCCCCTTTGTCACCCTCCGCAACCGGCGGCGACGGTCGGCGACCCGCCACATTGGCGGAGACCCGTCACAGCGACGCGGCGCCGTCCGTGCCCAGCCATCCCGCCAGCTTGCCGCCGCGCGCCACCGCCCGCAGCCGGGCCTCCGCGGCGTCGCGCACCGGATCGGTGGCCACCACCAGCAGTTCGTCCCCGCGGCGTAGCACCGTCGACGGCGCCGGTACGAAGCTCTTCGCGTCCCGGACCACCAGGGTCACCGACGCCCCCGCCGGCAGCCGCAGCTCGCTGACCTCCACGCCGTGCATGCGCGAGGCGGGCGGTATCGAGAAGGACAGCAGGTGCCCGCGCAGCTTCTCCAGCGGCGCCGACTCGATCCCGAGGTCGGCGGCGGTCTCGTCCGTGTCGCCCAGGTTCAGCTTGCGGGCCAGCCACGGCAGCGTCGGGCCCTGCACCAGCGTATAGACGACGACGAGCACGAAGACGATGTTGAAGACCCGGTCGCTGCCCTCGATCCCGGTCACCATCGGGATGGTCGCCAGGATGATGGGGACCGCGCCGCGCAGGCCCGCCCACGACATCAGGGCCTGCTCCTGCCAGGGGATCCGGAAGGGCAGGAGGCTGACGAACACCTCCAGGGGCCGCGCCACCATCGTCAGCACCAGTCCGATGATCACGGCGGGCCAGAAGTCGTGCACCAGCTCGTGCGGGGTGACCAGCAGGCCCAGCAGCACGAACATGCCGATCTGTGCGATCCAGCCGAGCCCGTCCGCGAAACCGCGGGTGGCGGGCCAGTGCGGCAGCTTCGCGTTCCCGAGGACCATCGCCGCCAGGTACACCGCGAGGAAGCCGGATCCGTGCGCCATGGCGCCGGCGGCGTACGCCGCCACGGCTATCGCCATCACCGCGATCGGGTACAGACCCGAGGCGGGCAGTGCCACGTGCCGCAGCCCGTACGCCCCCAGGAAGCCGACCGTCAGGCCTATCGCGACGCCGATGGCGAGCTCGAGCGCGATCTTGCCGAGGAGCACGTACCAGTCGTCGACCGGGCCGACCGTCGCGAAGGCCACGACCAGGATGACGACGGGAGCGTCGTTGAAGCCGGACTCGGCCTCCAGCACACCCGTCACCCGCGAGGGGAGCGGGACCTTGCGCAGGACCGAGAAGACGGCCGCCGCGTCGGTCGAGGAGACGACCGCGCCGATCAGCAGCGCCTGGCGCCATTCCAGTCCGACCAGGTAGTGCGCGCCCGCCGCCGTCACGCCCACGCTCACTGCCACGCCGACCAGCGACAGCACGATCGCGGCCGGCAGCGCCGGCTTGATCTCTTTCCACTTGGTGCCCAGACCGCCCTCGGCGAGGATCACGACGAGCGCGGCATAACCGATGACCTGCGTCAGCTCGGCATTGTCGAATACGACGTTGCCGATGCCGTCCTGGCCTATCGCGATGCCTATGCCGAGGTAGATGAGCAGGCTGGGGAGTCCGCTGCGCGAGGAGATGCGCACCGCCGCGACCGCGACGAGCAGCACGAGCGAACAGACCAGCAGAAGCTCGTTGAGCGTGTGGACAGTCAGCGGGCGGCCCTTTCCTCAGCGCGCCTGACGGAACGGCGGATCGTTCCTTCCGGAGGCGCGTCCGGCAGTTATTTCGTTACCTTACCTAATCTTTGACGATTCCTTGACGCGATAGTCACATTGTGAAACGCCTGTTCGGCCCTGTCCTCATGACCTCGACCCCTGGCGGATCAACGGAGACGGTCCTGCGCCTATGGTTGCTCCCAGCACTCCCAGGACCACCCTGCCCCTCTAAGGACAGCGATGCCCGCCAATGAATCCGGACCTTCCGTCAAGAAGAAGGGACGACGCGCACGCCTGCTCGTGCTCGTCATGGTCCTGGCGCTCTTGGCGGTCATCGGCTACGGCGCGTACTGGAGCGTGGACACCGTGCGCGCCTCCTTCCCGCAGACCACCGGCTCCCTCAAGGTCCCCGGCCTGACCGGAACCGTCGACGTGAAGCGCGACGAGCACGGGATTCCCCAGCTCTACGCCGACAACGACGAGGACCTCTTCCGCGCGCAGGGCTTCGTGCACGCGCAGGACCGGTTCTGGGAGATGGACGTACGCCGTCACATGACCTCCGGCCGGCTCTCCGAGATGTTCGGTTCCGGCCAGGTGGAGACCGACGCCTTCCTGCGCACGCTGGGCTGGCGCCAGGTCGCGCAGGCCGAGTACGAGACCAAGCTCTCGCCGGAGACGAAGAAGTACCTCCAGGCCTACGCCGACGGGGTCAACGCGTACCTGAAGGGGAAGTCCGGCAAGGACCTCTCCGTCGAGCACGCCGCTCTGAAGCTGACCGGCGACTACCAGCCGGAGCAGTGGACGCCGGTGGACTCGGTGGCCTGGCTCAAGGCCATGGCCTGGGACCTGCGCGGCAACATGCAGGACGAGATCGACCGCTCGCTGATGGCGAACACGCTCTCGCAGGCCCAGATCGACGAGCTCTACCCGCCGTACCCCTTCGACCGGAACAAGCCGATCGTCGAGGGCGGCACGGTCGCGGGCGGCAAGTACGCCCCCCAGGGCACCCCGGGCGCGGGCTCGGCCGGCACCGGATCCGGCACGGGTACGGGTACCGGTACGGGCACGGGCACGGGCGCCGGAACCGGCTCGGGTACGGGTACGGGATCCAGCGCGGGCACGGGCACCGGCACCGGCTCGCAGGCCACCCCCAACGGCGGCAGCACCGGCCTCGCCGGCAACGCCACCGCCCAGGGCGCGACGGTGGGCCTGCGCACGCAGCTCACCTCCCTCGCCAAGACCCTGGACGAGATCCCGGCCATCCTCGGCCCCAACGGCAGCGGCATCGGCTCGAACTCCTGGGTCATCGCCGGCAAGTACACGACGACCGGCAAGCCGCTCCTCGCGAACGACCCGCACCTCGCCCCGCAGCTGCCGTCGGTCTGGTACCAGATGGGCCTGCACTGCCGCGCCGCCTCGCCCCAGTGCCAGTACGACGTGGCCGGTTACAGCTTCTCGGGCATGCCCGGCGTGGTCATCGGCCACAACGCCGACATCGCCTGGGGCATGACCAACCTCGGCGCCGACGTGACCGACCTCTACCTGGAGCAGGTCAAGCCCGAGGGCTACGTCTACGACAACAAGGTGCTCCCCTTCACCACCCGTGAAGAGGTCATCAAGGTCGCGGGCGGCAAGAGCAAGAAGATCACCGTCCGCACCACCAACAACGGACCGCTGATCTCCGACCGCAGCGACGAACTGGAGACCGTGGGCGTACGCGCCCCCGTCCCCAGCTCCGCCCCCGACCGCGGCAACGGCTACGCCGTCGCCCTGCGCTGGACCGCCCTGGACCCCGGCAAGTCGATGGACGCGGTCTTCAAGATCAACCGCGCCAAGGACTTCAACAGCTTCCGGGCGGCCGCGGCCGATTTCGAGGTCCCGTCCCAGAACCTGATCTACGCCGACAACAAGGGCCCCAACGGCAACATCGGCTACCAGGCCCCGGGCCGCATCCCGATCCGCAACCAGGGCGACGGCCGCATGCCGGCCCCCGGCTGGGACCCGAAGTTCGCCTGGAAGGGCGGCAAGGACGGCAACGCGGGATACGTCCCGCAGAACGAGATGCCCTGGGAGCTCAACCCGGCCCGCGGCTACGTCGTCACCGCCAACCAGGCCGTCACCGAGACCGGCGCCGGCAAGTACCCGTACGTGCTGACCACGGACTGGGGCTACGGCGCCCGCAGCCAGCGGATCAACGACCTCATCGAGGCGAAGATCAAGGACAGCGGCAAGATCTCGACCGACGACATGCGCACCATGCAGATGGACAACAGCAGCGAGATCGCCGCGCTGCTGACCCCGATGCTGGCCAAGATCCAGGTCTCGGACCCGGACGTGCGCTCGGCGCAGAAGCTGCTGGAGGGCTGGAACTACACCCAGGAGAACGACTCGGCGGCGGCCGCGTACTTCAACGCGGTCTGGCGCAACATCCTCAAGCTGTCCTTCGGCGACAAGATGCCCAAGGAACTGCGCATCGAGGGCAGCTGCATGAACGTGCAGGAGAGCGGCGGCCCCGACGACGACCTCGCCAAGACGGTCCGCGAGTGCGGTACCCGCGGCCCCGACACGGCGCAGCCGGACGGCGGTGACCGCTGGTTCGAGGTGGTCCGCCGTCTGGTCAAGGACGAGAAGTCGCCGTGGTGGTCCTCACCCAAGACCCTCACCAAGCCGGCGACGACCACCCGTGACCAGCTCTTCGCCCGGGCGATGCACGACGCCCGCTGGGAGCTGACGGCCAAGCTCGGCAAGGACCAGTCGACCTGGAGCTGGGGCCGGCTGCACCAGCTGAACCTGAAGAACCAGACGATCGGCACCGAAGGCCCCGCCTTCATGCGGTGGGCCCTCAACCGCGGCCCGTGGAACCTGGGCGGCGGCGAGGCCACCGTCAACGCGACCGGCTGGAACGCCTCCAGCGGGTACGGGGTCACCTGGGTGCCGTCGATGCGGATGGTCGTCAACCTCAACGACCTGGACAAGTCCCGCTGGATCAACCTGACCGGCGCCTCGGGCCACGCGTACGACTCCACGTACACGGACCAGACGACGATGTGGGCCAAGGGTGAACTGCTGGACTGGCCCTTCGGCAAGGACGCTGTCGACAAGTCGACGGTCGACACCCTGACGCTGAAGCCCTAGCGCGGCAGCCGGCGCCGAAAGGCGCGCCGAAGCTCAGAAGCGCACCACCCCCGACGGGGTGGCGACCGCCTGGACGGGGTGGTCGTGCGGTTCCTCCGGGACCCGCGCGACCACCTCTTCGTCGTAGAGGAGCACCACCAGCGCGGGATGCGCCCCGGCGCGCTCCAGCCGGGCCAGCACCCGGTCGTACGAGCCCCCGCCGCGGCCGAGCCGCATGCCGCGCCGGTCCACCGCCAGCCCGGGCAGCAGGACGGCGTCGGCGCCGGTGACCGCGTCCGGGCCGAGCGGCGGCCCGGCGGGTTCCAGCAGCCGCATCTTCCCGGGGTGCGCGGTCTCGGCGAGGCTGCCGGGGCCTTCATACGCCGCCCAGTCGAGGTCGTTGTCGGGCAGCAGCAGGGGCAGCAGCACCCGCTTGCCGGCGGCCCGCAGCGCGTCGAGCAGTTCGCGGGTGCCGGGTTCCGCGCCGACGGAGACGTACGCGGCCACCGTGCGCGCGCCGGCCAGCTCGGGCAGGGCCAGCGCGGAGCGGGAAAGGGCGCGGGCCGCCGCCGTGCGGGACTCGGGTGACAGGGCGCGACGGGCGGCGAGGAGCTCCCGACGCAGGGTGAACTTTTCGGGCGGGAAGGGTGATTTCCCGGACGGATGGTCCTTCACAGCAGACTCATATACCTTTCCCATCGGTGCATATCCGGACATAATTACCGGAATCTGGGCGGGCGTTCGGCGCGACCCACTATCGTTCTGCCCATGACTCAGTCGCACCCCGTGATCAAGAAGGCCGTCATCCCGGCCGCGGGCCTCGGCACTCGGTTCCTCCCGGCGACCAAGGCGACCCCCAAGGAAATGCTCCCGGTCGTGGACAAACCGGCCATCCAGTACGTGGTCGAGGAAGCCGTATCGGCCGGCCTGGACGACGTTCTCATGATCACAGGACGTAACAAGCGGCCCCTCGAAGACCATTTCGACCGGAACTACGAGCTGGAGTCGGCGCTGATCGCCAAGGGCGACGACGACCGCCTGAAGAAGGTCCAGGAGTCCAGCGACCTGGCCACCATGCACTACGTCCGCCAGGGCGACCCGCGGGGCCTCGGCCACGCCGTGCTCTGTGCCGAGCCGCACGTCGGCACCGAGCCCTTCGCCGTCCTCCTCGGCGACGACCTCATCGACCCGCGCGACCCGCTGCTGCGCCAGATGGTCGACGTCCACGCCCGCACCGGCGGCACCGTCATCGCGCTGATGGAGGTCGACCCGTCCAGCGTGCACCTCTACGGCTGCGCCGCCGTCGAGCCGACCGACGAGGACGGCATCGTCCGCGTCACCGGACTCGTCGAGAAGCCGGAGGCGTCCGAGGCCCCCAGCAATTACGCGGTCATCGGACGGTATGTCCTCAACCCCGCGATCTTCGGCATACTGCGGGAGACCGAGCCGGGCCGCGGCGGGGAGATCCAGCTCACCGACGCCCTGCAGAAGCTGGCCGCCGACGAGAGCGTGGGCGGCCCGGTGCACGGCGTGGTCTTCCGCGGCCGCCGCTACGACACCGGGGACCGCGGGGACTACCTGCGGGCCATCGTCCGACTCGCGTGCGAACGTGAGGACCTGGGCCCGGAGTTCCGCACCTGGCTTCACCGTTACGTCACGGAGGAGATGTAGGACCTTGAGCAGTTCCGCACCGCAGGACACCGGACCGCACCGCCTGTGGTCGGTGGACGAGCACCTCGCGGACGTCCTCGCCGCCGTCCGGCCGCTGGAACCCATCGAGCTCCAGCTGCTCGACGCCCAGGGCTGCGTCCTGGTCGAGGACGTCACCGTGCCCGTCGCCCTCCCGCCCTTCGACAACAGCTCCATGGACGGGTACGCCGTCCGCGTGGCCGACGTCCAGGGTGCGAGCGAGGAGTTCCCCGCGGTGCTCGCCGTCATCGGCGACGTCGCGGCGGGCAGCGGTGAGCTGCCCACCGTCGGCCCCGGCCAGGCCGCCCGCATCATGACCGGAGCCCCGCTGCCGCCCGGCGCCGAGGCCGTCGTCCCCGTCGAGTGGACCGACGGCGGCACGGGCGGCGGCGCCGCCTCCGGGATGACCCCGGCCAGCGCCGCGCCCGAGGGCGCGGGCGGCGAGGTACGGGTGCACCGCCCCGCCGAGGCCCGGGCGCACGTGCGCTCGCGCGGAAGCGACGTACAGGCCGGAGACCTGGCGCTGGCCGCCGGAACCGTCCTCGGCCCGCCGCAGATCGCCCTGCTGGCCGCCATCGGCCGCGGCACGGTCCGGGTCCGGCCGCGCCCCCGGGTCGTCGTCCTGTCCACCGGCAGCGAGCTGGTCCAGCCGGGTGAGGCGCTGACCGCCGGGACCATCTACGACTCCAACAGCTTCGCGCTCGCCGCCGCCGCCCGGGACGCCGGAGCCATCGCCTACCGGGTCGGCGCGGTCGCCGACGACGCCGAGACCCTGCGCGCCGTCATCGAGGACCAGCTGATCCGCGCCGACCTCCTGGTCACCACCGGCGGGGTCAGCGTCGGCGCGTACGACGTGGTCAAGGAGGCGCTGACCTCCGTCTCGGCCGGCGACGAGGCCGTCGAGGCCGGAAATGTCGACTTCCGCAAGCTCGCGATGCAGCCGGGCAAGCCGCAGGGCTTCGGCACGGTCGGCCCCGACCACACCCCGCTGCTGGCCCTCCCCGGCAACCCCGTCTCCTCCTACGTCTCCTTCGAGCTGTTCGTGCGTCCCGCGATCCGGGCGCTGATGGGCCTGCCGGAGTCCGAGGTCAGCCGGCCGAGCGTGCGCGCCGAGCTCAAGGCGGACCGGCCGATCGGCTCGCCGGCCGCCCGCCGCCAGTTCCTGCGCGGCACGTACGACGCCGAGAGCGGAACGGTCACCCCGGTCGGCGGATCGGGCTCGCACCTGATCGCCGCGCTCGCGCACGCCGACTCGCTGATCGTCGTACCGGAGGACGTCACTTCGGTGGAGCCCGGGACCGAGCTGGAAGTGATCCTGCTCGGCTGAGTACCCGCCGGGGCGGGTAGCGTGTTGCACCACACAGGCCCCATGCCACGGCTCCAGGGGCCCGGAGCGGGAGCGGCACGGAGATATGAGTACGCAGAGCAGGCTGACGCACATCGACGAG
Source organism: Streptomyces sp. NPDC059564 (assembly GCF_042735575.1). Classification (NCBI taxonomy): domain Bacteria; kingdom Bacillati; phylum Actinomycetota; class Actinomycetes; order Kitasatosporales; family Streptomycetaceae; genus Streptomyces; species Streptomyces sp. NPDC059564. The sequence goes on from NZ_JBHWBP010000011.1 coordinate 20,069, forward strand.
GCCGGCGCGGCCCGGATGGTCGACGTCTCGGCGAAGGACGTGACCACCCGGACGGCGCGGGCCAGCGGACGCGTCCTCGTGTCGCCCCGGGTCATCGAGCTGCTGCGCGGCGAGGGCGTGCCCAAGGGCGACGCCCTCGCCACCGCGCGGATCGCCGGGATCATGGGCGCCAAGAGGACCCCGGACCTGATCCCGCTCTGCCATCCGCTGGCCGTGTCCGGCGTAAAAGTCGACTTGTCGGTCACCGATGACGCCGTGGAGATTCTCGCCACCGTCAAGACCACCGACCGCACGGGCGTCGAGATGGAGGCGCTGACCGCCGTCGCCGTCGCCGGGCTCACCGTGATCGACATGGTGAAGGCCGTCGACAAGGGCGCGGTCATCACCGACGTCCGGGTGGAGGAGAAGACCGGCGGCAAGTCCGGCGACTGGACCCGGGAATGAACGCCCCGCGCGGCGGCGAGGTCCACAGCCACAGCCACGGCGCCGGCCAGGCGGGTGACTCCGTCGGCGAGGTATCGCAGGCGGCCGGTCCCGCCGCCCCGGCCCCCACGCCCCGCGGCCTGGTCGTCACCGCCTCGAACCGCGCCTCGCAGGGCGTGTACGCGGACAAGGGCGGCCCGCTGCTGGCCGAGGCCCTGGAGCGGCTCGGCTTCACCGTGGACGGCCCCCGCGTCGTCCCGGACGGAGACCCCGTGGAACGGGCGCTGCGCGACGGCGTCGCCGCCGGGTACGACGTCATCCTGACCACCGGCGGCACGGGCATCTCCCCGACCGACCGGACCCCGGACGCCACCGCCCGCGTACTGGACTACGAGATCCCGGGGATCCCGCAGGCCATCCGCGCCGAGGCCCTGGACAAGGTGCCGACCGCCGCCCTTTCGCGGGGCCTGGCGGGCGTGGCGGGCCGGACCCTGATCGTCAACCTGCCCGGCTCGACCGGCGGGGTCCGCGACGGCCTCGCGGTCCTGGCCCGGATCCTGCCGCACGCCGTCGACCAGATCCGGGGCGGCGACCACCCCAGACCCGAGTCCGCCCCCGGGAGCCCGAGCTGAACGGCCCGTCCTGGCCGGTGGTGCTCGCGGACGGCGACGTCACCCTCCGGCCGATAAAGCTGCGCGACCAGCGGGCCTGGCGCGAGGTCAACCGGCGCAACCGCGACTGGCTGCGCCCCTGGGAGGCGACGATCCCGCCGCCCGCGCCGTGGGGGCCGGTCATCCACCGGCCGACGTACCGGCAGATGGTCCGCCACCTGCGGGCGGAGGCGAACGCCGGCCGGATGCTGCCCTTCGTCATCGAGTACCAGGGCCGGCTGGTCGGTCAGCTGACCGTCGCCGGGATCACCTGGGGCTCGATGTGCGCCGCCCATGTGGGCTACTGGGTGGACCGGGACGTGGCGGGCCGCGGGGTCATGCCGACGGCGGTCGCGCTCGCCGTCGACCACTGCTTCGGGAAGGTCGGGCTGCACCGCATCGAGGTGTGCATCAGGCCGGAGAACGTGCCGAGCCGGCGGGTCGTGGAGAAGCTGGGCTTCCGCGAGGAGGGGATGCGGCCGCGCTACCTGCACATCGACGGGGCGTGGCGGGACCACCTGGTCTTCGCGCTCACGGTGGAGGAGGTTCCGGAGGGCCTGGTGCGCCGCTGGCACCGGACCCGGAAACCGCACAGCCCGCCCTCCTCGGCTGCCTGAAATCAGGTAATCGCAAAAGCGTTCGAATTTCTGGCCGATTCGCCCATAACCTGATCCGAAGAATCACAAAAAAAGTCCGTGATATCAGCCGGATCGTGCGACACACCGGCTCAATTGGCTGATCCCCTCGCCCGCGCCCCTCTACGGTGTGAGGTGTGAGCAGCAGCGGCCTCATCTACGCAGTCATTGTCGGGGCCTGGGCCGCCTACTTGGTGCCCATGTGGCTCCGGAGGCAGGACGAGCTGAACGAAGCCCGTCCGACGGAACGCTTCTCCACCGCCATCCGGCTTCTTTCCGGCCGGGCGGGAATGGAGCGCCGTTACGCCAAGGGGCTCCGTGAGCGCGGTGAAGAACAGGCGGAGCCCCAGCCCCACGCGGACCCGGAAGCGGCGACGGAAACGGTGAATTCCGTGGACGCCGACGCCCGGGCCCTCGGCGTGCCCCCGACCAGGGCCGAGCCGAGAGCGAGCGAGGCCGAGCGGGCCCGCCGGCAGCAGCGCCTCCAGGTCCTCGCGCGCCGCCGCCGCACCACCGCGCTGCTCTTCCTCGCGTTCAGCGGCGGGGCGATCGTCGCGGCGGTCGGCGGCCTGCAGTACCTGTGGGCGCCCGCCGTGCCCGCGCTGCTGCTGAGCACGTACATCGTGCACCTGCGGGTCCAGGAGCGGCGGCGCTACGAGTTCACGATGGACCGGCGCCGCGCCGAGGCGGCCGCCCGCCAGCTGCGCGAGAACCGCACCCGCCGCCGCGAACCCGAACCCGACGCCGCGGCCGGCGCCGACCCGGACCCCGCACCCCCGGTCTCCCCCCAGGAGGCCGGGCGGCGCGCGCTCGTCGAGCAGACGGACCACGCCGAGTGGGTGGACCAGCAGCGCGAGCGGGAGCGCGGACCGGCGCGCGGCGACAGCTGGGAGCCCGTACCGGTCCCGCTGCCCACGTACGTGACGGCCCCGGTCGCCCCCCGCGCCACCGGCCCGGCGGCCCCGGACGGCTGGAGCGCGACCCGCTCCAGCACCGCCGAGCCGACCGACCCCCGCCTGCGCGCCCAGCCGGCCCTCCCCAAGCCCGCACCGGGCCCGGACGCGAAGACCCCGTCCACCCCCCGGCCCCGCGGCCAGGGGCGCGGCCGCACCCCGCTCTTCGACCAGTACGAGGGCGAGGACCGCCCCCGCGCCGCGAACGAGTGATCGGTGACCTGCGCGTACGCTCCCGACAACCCGTTTTGGAGCACCCGCGCGGGGATGCTAATGTTTCACACGTCGCAAGGGCCTGTGGCGCAGTCTGGTAGCGCACCTCGTTCGCATCGAGGGGGTCTGGGGTTCAAATCCCCACAGGTCCACAGACGACAGTTCTTGAGTAGCTCTCAGGAATCGTCACGAGATCCCGTTCAGCCGGAAGGCTGGGCGGGATCTCGGCGTTTGTGGGGTGTGTTCGAGGCCAGGTCAGGGGCCTGATCCGCGAGAGCGGATCGGGCCCCTGAGGGGTTTCCGGGGCGTCGTCACAGCGGGCGCTGGAAGAGTCCGGTGTTCAGGAGCGACACACCGAAGAGCGGGGAGTCGCGTGACTGCCTTCTCATGGCACGCAGTTCGATCTCGGTGAAGGCGGCGAAGAGGCCGCGCAGGTCATCGAGGGTGTAGGCCAGTCCGCCGTCCAGGCTGCGCGTGCGGTAGAACTCCTCGTCGGGCAGTTTCGAACCCGTCGCTCCCGAGGCGAAGCACGCGAGCGCGAAGTGGCCGCCGGCGGCGAGCGCCCGTTCCAGCAGAGCCAGGTAGCTGACACGGCGGTGCGGCGGCAGGTGGTGCAGGCAGCCGGAGTCGTAGATCAGGTCGTAGCGGCCGGGCGGCAGATCGACGGTGAAGATGTCACCGCAGTGGAAGCGCACGTCCACGCCGGCTTCGCGGGCCCGCTCCTGGCCCCAGGCCACCGCGGTACGGGAAAGGTCGACCGCGTCCACCTCGTAGCCCTGCGCGGCGAGGAAGACGGCGTTGCGCCCGGGCCCGCAGCCCAGGTCCAGGGCCCGGCCGGGTGTGATGAGGCCGCGTTCCAGGTACGAGGCCAGGTTCTCGTCCGGCTTGTCGACGAAGAACGGGATGTCCCGGGAACGGTTGGCGTAGAACTCGTCCCACCAATCGCAGGATCCGTCCGTCCAGCGGTCCGTCTCCGCGGTGAACAGCCGATCCAACATGTGCAGGACGTCGTCCACCGTGCGGATATCACGGGTCACTGCAATTTCCTCCTCATCGGTCACGCCCTGCGATCGGCATGACTCATTGGTGTCCCCGTCATCGCGGGCCCACGGGGCGCCTCCCGACGAACCGGTCGGGAGGCACCCGGAGGCCCCGTGCCGTCTGTCAGCTCATCCGGATGACGAGCATGCCGTCGTGCCCTCGGTGGCCCACCGTCTGGAAGACCACTCCATCGACCCGGTCAGAGCTGCTGACCAGCTCGAGCACCCGCTGGGTGGCGCGGACGGCGCCGTTCGACGTCTCCAGGTTCCGGACTTCGCCGGACCTCACGACGTTGTCGAAGACGATGACGCTGCCGGAGCGGCCCAGTCGCAGGCAGCTCTCGAAGTAGGTCACGTTGTTGTGCTGGTCGGCGTCGATGAAGAAGAAGTCGAAGGGCTCGGCCTTCTCCTCCGCGAGCTGTGCCAGCTGTTCGGCGGCATTGCCCACCCGGACCTCGACCCGGTCGTCGAGCCCGGCCGCCTTGAGGTTGTCCGCGGCGACCATGGCGTGCACCGGATTGTTCTCGATGGTCACCATGCGGCCGCCCGGAGGCAGCGTCTTGGCCAGCCACAGGGCGCTGTAGCCGCCGAGGCTGCCCACTTCGAGGATCCGCCGGGCGCCGGCTATCCGTGCCAGCAGGCTGATCTGCTTGCCCTGAAGCGCGGAAACGTTGATGACCGGCAGGTCCGCCTGCTCGCTGAGGTCCAGCGCGCGGGCGAGGTCGGGGTCGGGCGCACACAGCACGCCACTGAGAAAGGCTTCGGTCTCGGACCAGGTGTCAACAGCCATGACAGAACGTTCTCCTAAGCGGCGAGGGAAGTCGGGCCGGGGGACGAGGCGTCCATCTGGTGCGCCCAGAAGTGCCGTGCGTACATGCGCCGCCAGACGCCCATCATGTGCGTGAGGGCCTCGATCTCCGGCGCGGTGAGATCCGGGTGCCAGAAGTCGAACAGCAGCACCGTCCGGCGCTCCTCGCCCTCGTTCCACACCTCGTGGTCATAGGAGTCGTCGAAGACGAACGCCTTGCCCTCCTGCCAGGCGCGCGTCTCCGAGGCGACCCGGATACGGGAACCCTCGGTCGCCACCAGGGAGAGGTGGCACCGCAGGTGGGCATTGCTGAAGCCGGAGTGCGGGCGGATGTGCGTACCTCCCACGATGGTCGAGAAGTACGTCATGCCGCTGTCGGTGGCGCCGTGAATGGCCGAGAGCGTCTTCAGCGTGTGCGGGAACGCGGAGACGTTCTTGGCGTACGGCCGGCCGATGCACGACAGGTACAGCGCACGCCACTTGCCGTCCTCGGCCAGCCCCGTGGGATGCGATACGGCGCTGTCGAGGTTGGCGCCCAGGGCCTGCAGCTCCTGGAGGATCGCCGGAGCGGCGGCCTCCAGCTCGTCGAGCCAGGGGAAGCCATCGCGGCTCCACCACGGTCGGGCCGTGAGACCGGGGAAGTAGATCTCCGGCGTCTGCGGACCGCCCGCCTCGCCGATCCGCCCCTCGGCGGTGATCTCCAGTCCCTCTCTGATGCGCTCGACCTGCGTGGGGTCGACCTTCCCCTGTGCGAGCCACCGTTCGAACTCCCGGGGGCCTTCGGTGATCCACAGTTCTTCCATGTTCCTGTTTCCATTCCAGCGAGAGAACCCAGCACGCCGATCATTGAGTGCTCAGGAGGGCCTAGTCGGAACCGAGCAAGGACGTCAGCCGGTCCATGGACCGCTGTTCGCGCTCGGGAGCGGCGCCGGCGACGAAGCCGGTCATCGTCTGCCGCAAGGTCGTCCCCGCCGTCCGGTCCACCCGGTTGATGCAGTGGATGGTGCCTTCCCGGACGAGGACCAGTCGGTTCGGCTTCGGCACGATGGCCGTCAGAGCGTGCGAAGCCAGGCTCGCCTTCGCTTCGACGGCCTCCATCGCGGACATGCCGGTCGTGTCGACGTCGACGGCCTCGGGATCGGCGTCCAGGATGACCAGTTCGCCGGCCCAGGACGCGTTCCATTCCTCGTGAAGGAAGAAGACGAACTCGCCCAGCCGGCCGGTCGCCACATCGTTGTGCCAGCCCAGTCGGCTTCCCGCGGGGTACTGCCAGAAGCTGAAGCCGACCGCCGACCAGTCCTCCCCGGGCGCGCCGAACATGTCCGGATGCGCGCCGAGTTCCCTGAGGATCGTCTGGAAAGCGGCGGGCTGCGCGTCCTGCTCCCGCGACTCGGCCGTCGGCGCCCCGGTGTCCTGTCGGAGCACGGCTCCACGGGAGCGGAAGGCGTGCCCGTCCGTCTCCGGATAGATGACACTGGCGACTTCTTCGAATCGTCTGCGCCGCATCAGCGAGCGGATCTCCGCGAGCTCGTTCGGCGGCAGGAAGTCATCGATGACCCGGTACCGTGCGCCACTGGCGACGATGTTCATGAATTACTCAGCCTTTCTCTCTGTCCGACTCAGCGCCCTGCGCGCCGGCAGTCCGCGAGTGCACGTGCCAGACCAAGGACCGTGCGCGATTCGGGAGTCACGACCACCGCGTCGGGAAGGAGGACGTCGAAGCGCTCTTCGAGCACCGTGAGCACCTCCAGCCAGGTCAGGGAGTCGAGACCGAGTTCCGCGGGCGATTTCAGCAGCGTGTCCTGGTCCGCCGCGTGCAGGCACCGCAGCCGGGCCAGTACGCCATCGTCGACCCCGGCGTTCCCGGCCGCGGAGACGATCGCGTCCATCACCGCCGTCAACCCGTCACGGGAATCCGACACCAGCTGTTCAGTCATTTCGCCCTGATCCATTCCGTGAGCGCAGTACGGTCCAGCTTTCCGATACGGGTCCGCGGGAATTCTGCGAAGATCCTCAGCCGTGGTGCGACACCGGGCGGAACGCTCGCGTACAGCGCGTTCTCCACGGTCTCCCGCGAGGGCGGCCGTCCGGACACCACCGCGTAGACGTCTTCGAAGTCCGCGTCGCCGGCTCGGGGGAGGACCAGGAACTCGACCTCCTCCACACCCTCCACCTCACCGACGGCGGCCCGGACCGAGGAGACGTCCACGAACTTCCCGTTGGCGCGCACGGCTCCGTGCTCGCGCTCGGCGAACCACACCTGACCCGAGGCGTCACGCTCGACGATGTCCCCGGTCCGCCACAGGAGCGAGTCGCGTACGGGCTCGTGTGCGTAACCCCAGACAGGAGTCGCCGTGCGCACGAGCAGTTCGCCGCGGGATCCCGGATCCGGACCGACGATCCCGACGGCGGGGATGGGCTGCCCGAGCCCGCGGGATCCGATGAACATCCCTCCGGTCTCGCTCGACCCGTACCCCCGCGTGATCGGGACTCCGAAGCGGGCCACGCAGGCGGCATCCAGCTCGTCCGAGACCGTGCCGGCACCGACGAGGATCGCCCGGGGCCGGGAGTCACCCGTGCGCCGGGTCTTCGTCAGCAGCCGCAACAGGGCCGGGGTGATGGCCAGCTTGGTGCTCTTGCCCCGGTCCAGGTCGCGGGCCACACCCGAGGCCGTCGTGAACGGACGGGCGTCGACCCGGCACCCGGACAGGAGCGCGGCGAACGCCACCCCCGAACCGAAGGAATGCGCCACCGGTACGGGGATCCTCACCACGTCCTCGACACCCAGACCCATGCCTCCGCGGTAGCCGACGTGCTCCGCGCGCATGCTCTCGACACTGCGCCTCGCGCGTTTGGGCTCGCCGGTGGATCCGGACGTCTCGTGCAGCAGACCGAGACCGGCGGGGACCGGCATGGTCGCGGTGGCGTGCCGTGCCACCGTGATCTCCTCGGCGGACCCGGGAGTGACGGTGAAGGACGCGCCGTGCGCCGCGAACGTCTCCGGCTCGCGGGGGGTCACCCACGCGGCGGCGCCGGTGTGCCAGCACGCGACCACGGCGGCCAGGAGCGTCTCCGACGCGAGGCCGGAGAACAGCAGCAGGTCGCCGTCCGTGACACCTGCCTTCCCGTACTGCTCGGCGCACCGCGCGATGCGGCTCGCGGTGGCCTCCGGGAGCGCCTCGCCGATCCGTCCTCCGGACGAGAGGACGGCTTCGGCCAGTGCGCGCCGGGCCTCAGACACCGGAATCAGCGGCCGGTGTCGAGGAACGGATCAGCCGGTCCATCCCGATGATGGGAAGAGCCGTCAGGAAGGCACCCGCCACACCGATCCACAGGCAGGGCACGATGCCGATGCGCGAGCCGAGCCAGCCGGCCAGGATCGCCGCCACGGGCATGCTTCCCCACACCACGAAACGGATCGAAGCGGTCATCCGGGCCAGCATGTTCTTGGGACAGACCCGCTGCCGCACACTCACCTGCGCGATGTTGAAGGTCACCGCACCCCAGGTCATTCCGAACTGGCCGAGGACGAGCAGGAGGACCGGGATCACGGAGGCGGACTCGTCCAGGGATCCGGCCAGGGGGAAGGCCACCATGGAGACGCCCGCCAGCAGGAGTCCGACCGCCATGACCTTGCCCGCGTCGAATCGGGCACGGACCTTCGGGAGGGTGAGTGAGGCCAGCAGGCCACCGAGCGTGCCGACGCCGAGGACGACCCCCATGACCGTGGAGCCCAGCCCCAGCGTCCTCAGGATGAGCAGGGGCGTCAGGGTCATGGTGATGGTGGCGAAGAAGTTCGACACCCCCACCGTGACGCACAGCCGCCGCAGCACCGGGTTGCCCACGACGAACCGGACGCCGGCCAGGATGTCCCGTGCCAGCCGGGAATCCTCTCCCGCCTTCTCACGGCGGGACGGTTCGGAGTCCTTGACCGTCGCCAGGAAACCGGCGCACACCACGTAGGCCACCGCGTCGACGGCGATCACCACGGGCGCGCTCACCGCCTTGAGGAGGAGTCCCGCCGCGGCCGGCCCGCCGGCCGCGGAGATCTGGGCCGACGACTCCAGCCTCGCGTTCGCCCGTTCGATGTCCTTGTCGGAGACGATGAACGGCACGTACGACTGGTACGCGACGTCGAAGAAGACCGAGGCGACACCGACGATCACCGCGACCGCGTACAGCCACACGAGCGAGAGCTGGTCAAAAGCCCACAGCAGCGGGACGCCGGCCAGCACGACGGCTCGTACCACGGCCGCTCTGATCATCGTGGTCCGCTTCGACCATCGATCGACCCACGCACCGGCCGGCAGGCCGATCAGCAGATAGCACACGGTGAGTGCGGCGGTCAGGTATCCGACCTCCGCCGCCCCGGCGTGGAGGGTCTCGATCGCGACCACGGGCAGGGCCACCATCCCGAAGCGCTGGCCGGCCTGCGACACGGTCTGCGCGGTCCAGAACCGCAGGAACCGGCTGTTGCTCACTTCCGACACGGGAGCGTCGGACACCGCGACGCTCATCAGGCCGCCACCTCACTCATGAGGGGCTGCTCGATGAACCTCGATCCGCCCAGCTCGAGCCCGGAGGACCGGACGAGCCCCCGCACGTGATCGAGAGTGACGACGAAACGATTCTTCCCGTAGATCAGATACCGCTTCTGGTCGCGGGCGCTGGAGAAGTTGACCGTCATCACATTGGCACCGGCGTCCAGGCCGCGTGACTGACCCCCACTGCCCACCCGCTCCAGCGCGCTGACCGACGGGATCAGCAACTGCGGGTAGCGCAGCCGGAGAACGGCGATGACGTTGAGCGCCAACTCGTTGTCACCGATCGGCGAGATGCTCATCGGCGTGTTCGGAGCCGGGATGAAGGGACTCACGCTGCACATGTCCACACCGAGCTCACCCGCCAGCTCGATGTCGTCGATGATGCTGTCCAGCGACTGCCCTGGCAGGCTGGAGATCAGCCCCGTGCCGACCTTGAAGCCCACCTCCTGGAGATCCCGCATGCACCGCAGGCGCGACTCCAGGGTTTCGTGCCGGAGGCGGAGGTGGAGTTCGGGATCGCTCGTCTCGTGCTTGAGGATGTAGCTCGTCGCGCCCACGGCCCGCAGTCGTTCGTACTGGGCCCGCTTGAGGTTGCCGACGTTCAGCAGGATCTCGACCCGGCCGTCGTACAGCTGCCGGATCCGCGGTATCACCTCCTCCAGGAGCGGCATCAGCGCCGGGGTCTCGCCGCCCTGGAGCAGGATGACGTCGATCCCGTTGTCCCGGATCAGTTCGGCCAGCTCGACGATCTTGTCCGCGGCCAGGAAGTAGGTGTCGTTCTCGCGTACGTTGTCACGACGCATCGGGCAGTAGTCGCAGTTCACCCGGCAGACATTGGTCAGCTCGATGACACCTCGCAGCACGACGGCCGCACCGAAGTGCTCGTTCCGTGCCTTCCGGCTCTCCGCGAACAGCTGCTCCTGCTCAGGGCCGCGTGCCAACAGCAGACGGCGCATTTCATCACGGCTCAGCAAGACGTACCTTCTTCCTCACGAATCTCGGGCAATGTCATGTCGACGACCATCTGCGCCATGCGGCCGGGGTCGGCATCCGCCTCGCCGTACGTGGATATCGCATCGACCAGGGACGGACGGAAATCTATTTCTCGGGACGTGTCGTTGACCGTCACCAGCACTCGGCCGTGATCCACCAACCGGTCACTGAGGAAGAGACGCAGCCGCGAGCAGCCGGACGCACGGATGACCAGGTGCGTACGGTCCACCGCACGGGCGTCCACGGTCGCCGTGCTCCCGGGGAGGAGACCGTCCATCTCCACCCAGTGGGCCCGGCTGTGCGCCCTCTCGCGGGCACGGTGCCGGACGTGTCCGGGCCACGGCATTCTCTTCGCGGAGCCGAAGCACCGGACGACCTCATCGAATTGCGGATTTCCCGGCTCGATCCCCATCGTGCTCAGCTTGTGTTCTCCATCCGGGACTTCGACGAACGAAATACCCTGATGGCCTCGGCCCCTCAGATGCGTCACGGCATCACGGGCAAGGACGAGGGGGATCTGCCGGTCCCGGACTCCGTGCACCACCGTCAGCGGCACACCCAAGACATTGGGCAGCAGCTCACGCATCGTGTTGTCGGGCCCGAACATCTCCCAGATCGAGGGTGCGCCGTTGATGGACGTCGCCATGGCGAGGCCGTCCCAGCGACGTGACGCCATGCCCCACGTCGCGATGCCTCCCATCGAGGCCCCCACCAGAGCACAGCGGTTCACGTCGACGGCCAGGTGTTCACGGGCCCAGCGCAGTGCGCGCACCGGGAAATCGCCCGGCTCCGTCGTCCACCGGGCCTCCCTGAACCGGCTGCCGAAGATTCCGGCCACGTCGAAGTTGCTGCTCGTCCCGAACGGCTGAAGCGCGGTCGGGCACAGCAGGACCGCGCCGCAGGCGTCGGCGAGCGCCCGGAGGTGATCCTGGAGCACCGCCGCGGAGCTCCCGACGCCGTGCAGGCCCACGATCAGGCCCGGGGGACGCCCGTCCCGACGCGACGGCACGTACAGCTCGGCCTCGGCCGGCCGCCCCCAGGCGTCCAGCAGCTTCACGGTCTCCGACCGGGCGGCTTCACCCGCGTCGGCCGTCGAGAACAGCAGTCGCTCAAGGCGTCGCGGGTCGAGTCCTTGTCGCCGGAACAGCTCTGCCGCCGCCTCGGGACTCTCGTCCAGGCAGACGCGCCGCGCCGCGTGCGCTCCGATCACGGCGTCCTCAGCTCCGTCGCGGCCGGGTGAACCGACGTACCCGAGGGTTCGGTGCCCGCGAAGGACACCATGCCCAGAGCGACCGGGGAACGGCTCAGCCGCCGCGCCCGCAGGCCGGCCATGGCCAACGCGGCCGGGATGTCCGCCGCCTCGACCACCACCTCGGCGGCGGTCGCGCCGGCCGACACCGCGGTGTCCCTGACAGCGGCCAGGAACCCGTCCAGGTCACCCATCGAACGGCACGGGTTGCCGCTCAGGACGAGTCGTGAGCGGTCCAGCACCCAGGCGAGCCGGGTGCCGGCCGAGGGACTCCGCGGAAGACCGAGCAGTTCCCGGACCATGGGAGCCGCTTCGTCATCGCCCGGAACGACGAGCGTGCCGGACGTGCGCGGGGACGTCCCGGCCGGACGCTCCACGCCGGAGCCGTACGGCAGCTGGACGAGGTAGCGGTGCAGGAGCGGGCCGACAGGACGCAGCCGTAGCCTGGTGGCCAGACGCGCCTCGGGCTTGTTCGGCTCCACCCAGGCGACGACACCCTCGTATCCGGCCTCCCGGGCCCAGTCCCGGATGGCGAACGCCACACCGAGCGCGGCTCCCGACCCTCGGAACCCGTCGTCGACGAAGACGCCCTTCAGCAGCAGGTGCCGGTGCCATCGCATGGCCCGGTGCACCGCCGCCAGCGTTCCGTCCGGGGTGAACAGGCCCATCCAGCAGTAGTCCGCTTCGGCCGCCAGTTCCCGGCGGATGACATTGGCGTCGACATCCTCGAACGGGCAGAGCCGCAGAGCCGCGTCGACCTCTCCGTCATGAAGGCGGCGTGCCGTCAGTCCCGATCCCGTACGCGGGCTCGCGAGGGGCGCGATATCAATTTCCGCAGCCACTGCCACCGCCTCCTCCTACCGAGGCCAGGGCAAGGTAGGTGGTTCCCGGGGGCGTGATCGTGGGCATTGCTTCTGTTCTCGCCATCTTGCGCGCAGCCGCCCGGCCGGCCATCAGGTTCATCATGAGTTGGGGGGTGATGAATCTGGAGTCCAGATCCTGGACGATCCAGGTGAACACGTCGAGATCGAAGGGATAGAAGACGGGGTAGAGCAATTGATCGTCATCCGCCCCGACTTGCCTCGCGAGGGCGGTCTCGGGCAACACCCGATAGCCGACGTGCATCACGAGTTCGTCATCGCGGAGATTCTCGTTGATGAAACGGGCACTGTTTCGGATCGACTCCCTGTTCTCGCCCGGGCCGCCGAATACGACGTTCACCTTCACCGGAAGGTCGTTCTTGCGGCTGCGCTCCAGGAACCGAGACACGTGCCGGCTGGAGAAGGACTTGCCCAGGTTGCGCATCATGGCGTCGTCGAGGCTGTCGGGTGACACCACGACGGCTTCCACTCCGCTGTCCTGGAGCATTTCGCCGAATTCGTCGTCAAAGGGCTTCGGTGTGAAGTACGCCGACCAGGTCAAGCCGTCCAGGGAGAGATCCTTGACGAGCTGGACGACTTCCTTCGCGAACCGCAGTTCGCTGTTGAAGATGCCGTCCGTGAAGAAGATGCGCCTGAATCCCGCACGGTGAATATCGCGGATCTCGTCCGCCAGGACTTCCAGCGGCTTGAGGTCTCCGGCGTTGTCTCCTTCGATGTACGCGTACGGGCAGTACCCGCAGGTCTGGTAACAGGTCTTCCGCCGGGTCTCCACGCCGATCATCGCCTGGTGCGCGTTCGTGTACGCCGCCATGAGCGAGGCCGGGTGGCGCAGGGTGTCGGTGAGGAATCCGCAGTGCCGCCTTCCCTGGAGGACGCCCCCTCTCCCCTTGAAGGGCCGCGGGTTCGTCGCGATGTCGAGCATGACCTGCTCACCTGGGCCGATCACTCCCACGTCGAGCCCGAGCCTGCCGACGAGCGTGTCGCCGAACAGGCTGAACCCCGGCCCGCCCCCGACCAGCACCGGGTCGAGCCCACGCCGGTCGAGCTCGGCTCGCACGCGTTTCGCGAAGGAGACGTACTCGTCGACGTGAGTGCTGCAGGTGATGTCGATGGGGTCGATATTCCGGATGGTGAACCCGATGACATCCCATGCGTGACCGAGCCAATCGAGGTCGGTCAGACCGGCCGGCTCCGCAACGAAATCCATGAGTCGCGTCACGTGGCCCGCGCGGTCCAGGGCGTCCTGGACGCAGCGGACACCGATGGGGAATATGGGCTGATTCCCATCCATGGGAAGACTGGCCAGGTTGACCAGCAGCACGCGTGACATACAAAACCTCTTCACCCAGAGAGAAGACCGGGGGCGCAAGGACGGCGGCGACGTTGGCTCTTGCGCCCCGGCCAGAGGGGCGAGTGGCGGCTCAGTTCTTACGGAGAATCACGTAGCCGCAGCGCGCCGGGATTTCTGATTCAGCCGCAAGACGGCGTGGACATCGTGATGAGGAAGTCCGAGTCGACCAGGTCGAAGAGGAGCTCACACGCCCGGTCGAAACGCTCGGCGTCGACGAGCATGAGCGACTCCATGGACTCCTTCTCGATGACGATGCCGGCGTCGGCGAGCGTCTTGCGGGGCGAGTCCTTCAGCGCCGCGGCGAACGACTCGTCGGAACCGAGGCGCGCCACGAGGGCCTCCAGGGTCTGCGCCGCCTTCTCGGCTTCGGCGACCTGCTGGGCAGTGAACGAGGTTACGGCGGTCTGCGTCATTCCATTGCTCCTTATCGACCTGCATTAACAGCCGGATATCAGCCGAGACGTTCCCGTGTTCGGCACCGGTGGACGTCTCTTTCGATGTTTCGATCCTTGTCGACGGAGAAGGGCCGGACCAGAGACCAGGCCTGGCACATTCCGCCTCTGACCGGTTCATGCCTGGGAGTCGGGCCGCGTCGAGGCGGCGCCGGTCAGCGGCGAGATCCCGGCCGGATTGGTGTTGCTCGCGTCGGTCACGGCGTGCGGAAGCCCGACGAAGCTCCAACAGCCGATGCCGGCCGCTGAGCTGCGCACCCGCCTCCTGCCCGCCGTCTTGCCGGGCGGCTGGACCTCCGTGGCGGATCCCAAGGGCGAGGAGCCGAAGGGAGTCTCGGACGCGTCGACAACACCGCCGTCCTGCACGGGACTTCTCGACGGGCAGACTGTCGTGGATGCGAGTACGACGGCGTCGTCCGCGTCCGCGACAGCCACCTTCAGAGGTGGACACTCCGCTGAGGGCGGCGTCATTCCCGGCCTGGAGACGCTCTACTCGTTCCCGGGCGACGGCGCGCACCAGGCGATGCGGGACATGCGGAACCTGGTGGGCCGGTGCCGGAGCGTGGAGCTGCCACGCGCGTCATGGGAGCCCGTCGAGACCGCCGGTTTCGCCGTCGCCGAAGGTCCCCGGCTCGGAGACGAGAGCCTCGTCATCCAGGCGGTGGTCACGACGAGCACCACGGGTGACGCGCAACGCGCTGACGCGACCGTTGTACGCGTGGGGAGTTCGCTCGTCGTCATCAGCACCGTCCTCTCGCTGACGCGGCCGGAGGCCGACACCGTCGCGGCGTTCATGCCCGCTGCCGTGGCGCAGGTCGAGTCGAAGCATCCGGAGCCGGTCGACGCGGTCTCGTGAAACCCGGTCGGATCCGATGCGCCGGTGAAAGCCGTCGTGGCCGATGAGCTGAGCGGCGCCCACAATGGCCGGATGACGAGCTGTGACGAGGCGACGGGGCAGGCGTGGGCGGCGCTCGGTGGGGCGCGCGGGGACGCGGAGCGGGTGGGGTACCGGGGGGCCGGTGAGCTGGAGGGGGCGCTGCCCGTACGGGAGTTGGCGCGGGCCACCGTCGGGGTGTGCGCGCTCGCCGCGGCGGAGCTGGGTGCCGTACGGGCCGGGGGCGGGATGCGGGACGTCGGGCCGGTGGTGGTCGACGAGGGGGCCGTGGCGACCGCGTTCGTCAGTGAGCGGCACCTGCGGGTGGAGGGGCGGGCTCCGGTTTCCTTCGCGCCGCTGTCCGGGTTCTGGCGGGCCGCCGACGGGTGGGTGCGCACCCATGCCAACTACCCCCACCACGAAGCCGCGCTGGTACGGGCGCTCGGCGTGCCCGGGACCCCGGAGGCCGTGCGGGAGGCGCTCGCGGGGCTCGGAGCGGTGGAGGCGCAGGAGCTGGTCTACGCGGAGGGCGGGCTGGCGGTCGCCGTGGCCGAGGCGTACGGGGAGCCGCAGCCGCTGGTGGAGACGGTACGGGGACCAGGGCGGGGGCGGCCGCTGGGGCCCGCGGCGCTGCCCGCGGCCGGGGTGCGGGTGCTGGACCTGACCCGGGTCATCGCCGGGCCGGTCGCCACCCGGACCCTCGGGGTGCTGGGCGCGGACGTGCTGCGGATCGACTCGCCGGGTCTGCCGGAGGCGGCCGACGCGTACGCCGACACCGGCTTCGGGAAGCGGTCGGCGCTGCTGGACCTCGCGGGGGCGGAGGGCCGGGCGGTGCTGGAGGGGCTGCTCGACGAGGCCGACGTCGTGGTGAGCGGGTACCGGCCGGGGGCGCTGGAGCGGTTCGGGCTGGGCGCGGGGGAACTGCTCGAACGGTGGCCGGGGCTGGTGGTGGCGCAGCTGTGCGCGTGGGGGTGGCGCGGGCCGTGGGCGGGGCGGCGCGGGTTCGACTCGCTGGTGCAGGCGGGGTACGGGATCGCCGCCGCGTGCGGTGAGGACGGCCGGCCGGGGGTGCTGCCGGCGCAGGCGCTGGACCACGGGACGGGGTACCTGGTGGCGGCCGGGGTGTTGAGGGGGCTCGCGGGCGGGGGTGGGTGCGTGCTGCGGTACTCCCTCGCGGGGACGGCGTCCTGGCTGGTCCGGGACGTGCCGGGGGGTGGGGCGGGGGTGCCGGGGTACACGGCGGAGCCGTGGCTTCGGGAGGTGGGGGATTCGGGGTACGGGGCGTTGCGGTACGCCGGGAGTCCCTTCGGGGAGTGGGGGCGGGGGCCGTCTCGGTGGGGGGCCGACCGGGCCGTGTGGCTCCGCCGGTAGGGGGGGCCGGGTCCGGGCTTCCTGGGGGCTCCGCCCCCAGACCCCCGCGCCTCAAACGCCGGCGGGGCTGGATCTGCCAGGCGGGGCTGAGGGTGCGCGCCGGCGGGGCTGGATTTGGCCCGCGTCAGGGATGCAGTGGCTTCGTCATGCAGCGGCTGGAGTCGTGGAAGCGGTAGTAGCCGAACTTTTCCGACATGGTGTAGCCCGAGGAGAGGTAGAGGGCTATCGCTTCCGGCTGCTGGTCGCCCGTTTCGAGGACCATGCGGGTGCGGCCCGCGCTGCGGGCTGCGGTTTCCAGTTCCGCCAGGATGCGGCGGGCCAGGCCGAGGCCCCGGGCTTCCGGGATCACGTACATGCGCTTCACCTCGGCGTCGCCGTCCGCGTAGCCCTCCTCGCTGCGGTCCTGGCGGCGCCAGGCGCCGCTGGCGACCGGGGCGTCCGAGGTGTCGTAGGCGAGGAGGTAGAGACCGTTCGGCGGGACGAACATCGCCGGGTCGAGGTGGGTGGCATCGCCCTCGCCCTCGTAGCGCGTCTGGTACTCCACCTGGACCTGGGCCTCGAGCTTGACCGCGTCCGGGTGGTCGTACGGTACGGCGCGGAGGTTTATACCGTGAGACATTTGAATATCGTACGGAACCCTCCCGCTATGGTGCAGGGATGCTCACTGTGACCTCCGTGAATGTGAATGGGATCCGCGCCGCCGCCAAGAAGGGGTTCGTGGAGTGGCTCGAGGGATCCGATGCCGACGTCGTCTGCCTGCAGGAGGTGCGGGCCGAGGAGGGGCAGATTCCGGTGGAGGCCCGGGAGCCCGAGGGCTGGCACACCGTGTTCGCGCCGGCCGCGGCCAAGGGGCGGGCCGGGGTCGCGCTGTACACGCGGCGGGCGCCCGAGCGGGTGCGGGTCGGGTTCGGGAGTGATGAGTTCGATGCGAGTGGGCGGTACGTCGAAGTTGATCTGCCCGGGGTGACCGTCGCGAGTCTGTACCTGCCCTCCGGGGAGGCCGGGACCGAGAAGCAGGACGAGAAGTACCGGTTCATGGCGGAGTTCGCGCCGTACCTCCGGGGGCTGAAGGAGCGGGCCGCCGCCGACGGGCGCGAGGTCGTGGTGTGCGGCGACTGGAACATCTGCCACCAGGAGGCCGACCTCAAGAACTGGAAGACCAACCGGAAGAACGCCGGCTTCCTGCCCGAGGAGCGGGAGTGGCTCGGGAAGGTGTATTCCGACGGTGGGTACGTGGATGTCGTGCGGGCGCTGCATCCCGACACCGAAGGGCCGTATTCCTGGTGGTCCTACCGGGGCCGGGCCTTCGACAACGACGCCGGGTGGCGCATCGACCTGCAGGTCGCGACCCCGGGGCTGGCCGGCAAGGCCGTGAAGGCGTTCGTCGAGCGGGCCGAGACGCACCCCGAGCGCTGGTCCGACCACGCGCCCGTGACCGTCGTCTACGAGCTCGGCGTCTGAGGCCGCTTCTGGTGCAGGCGGTCCATCGCCATGGTGAGTTCCGCCTCGACCACGCTCTTCGCCAGCGGGCGCAGGCGGGTGATCGCCTCCTCGTCCCCGGCCATGTGCGTGGAGAGCAGCTCGGTGAACAGGGCCGCCAGGGCGTCCGCGTGCGCGCGGACCCGGCGGCCCGTCTCCAGTACGGCGGCGAGCGGTACGCCCTCGCGGACCAGTGCCGAGGAGACGTCCAGCAGGCGGCGGCTGACGTGGACGATCTCCTCGCCGTCGGTGGCGAGGTAGCCGAGGTCCAGGGAGGCCGCCAGGTTCTCCGGGGTGACCTCGCCCTCGAAGTAGTCGGCCAGGGCCTCGGGGGACAGCCGGACGGGGGTCTCCTCCGACCAGCCGATGCCGAGCAGCTCGCCGAGCTGGCCGACGTCGCGGCCCTGCTCGAAGGCGGCGGTCAGCTCCGCGATGCCGCCGAGGGTGTGGCCGCGTTCCAGGAGGGCGGCGATGGTGCGCAGCCGGGCCAGGTGCTGGTCGTCGTACCAGGCGATGCGGCCCTCGCGGCGCGGCGGCGGGAGCAGTTTGCGCTCGCGGTAGAAGCGCAGGGTGCGGACGGGTATGCCGGCCGCTTCGGCCAGTTCCTCCGTCCGGTATTCGCGCACTGTGCTTCCGGCCTCCGTCGTCCGTGTTTCCGCCACACCCGCAGCCTAGGGCGTACCCGCAGTAACTTTCCGGGCGCGACCCCTACCCATGGGTACGGGGCTGCTCTACTCTCCCGATTGTGCCAGTGATTGCTGGCAGTGTTGCGGTGTGGTGGCTGGGACTGCGGAAGCGGAAGGCGGCGGGCATGGGCGGCATCGACGGTAAGGGCGGTAAGGGCGTGCGCGAGCACGTGCGGGTGGCGGTGATCGGGTCCGGGTTCGGGGGGCTCGGCGCGGCCGTACGGTTGCGGCGCGAAGGGATCACCGACTTCGTCGTGCTGGAGCGGGCCGATTCGGTCGGCGGCACCTGGCGCGACAACAGCTATCCGGGATGCGCCTGCGACGTCCCGTCCCACCTGTACTCCTTCTCCTTCGCGCCCAATCCCGACTGGCCCCGCACCTTCTCCGGGCAGCCCGCCATCCGGGAGTACCTGGAGCACGTCGCCGACACCTTCGGGCTGCGCCGGCACATCCGGCTGAACCACGAGGTCCGGATGATGCGCTGGGACGCGGACGAACTGCGCTGGGAGATCGAGACCTCCGGCGGGGACCTCACCGCCGACGTCGTCGTCTCCGCCACCGGACCGCTGTCGGACCCGAAGATGCCCGAGATCCCCGGGCTCGCGGAGTTCCCCGGCAAGGTCTTCCACTCGGCGCGCTGGGACCACGACTACGACCTGCGCGGCAAGCGCGTCGCCATGATCGGGACCGGTGCGTCGGCCATCCAGATCGTGCCCGCCATCGCGCCCGAGGTGGAGCGGCTCACGCTGTTCCAGCGGACCCCGCCGTGGGTCATGCCGCGCACCGACCGGGCCATCAGCACCGTCGAACGCTGGCTCCACCGCCAGCTGCCCTTCACCCGGGCGGCGCGGCGCGGGCTGCTGTGGGGGATCCGCGAGCTCCAGGTCAGCGCCTTCACCAAGCGGCCGAACCAGCTCGGGCTCATCGAGTCCCTCGCCAAGGCCAACATGGCGCGCTCGATCAAGGACCCGCAGCTGCGGGCCAAGCTGACGCCCTCGTACCGGATCGGCTGCAAGCGGATCCTGCTCTCCAGCGAGTACTACCCGGCGCTCGCCCGGCCCGATGTGGACCTGGTCGCCTCCGGGCTCAAGGAGATCCGGGGCTCGGTGCTCGTCGCCGCCGACGGGACCGAGACCGAGGTGGACGCGATCATCTTCGGCACCGGGTTCCACGTCACGGACATGCCGATCGCCGACCGGGTCGTCGGCGCGGCGGGCCAGACCCTCGCCGACGCGTGGAAGGACGGGATGCAGGCGCTGCGCGGGGCGACCGCCGCCGGCTTCCCCAACTGGATGACGATCATCGGGCCGAACACCGGTCTCGGGAACAGTTCGATGATCCTGATGATCGAGTCGCAGCTGAACTACATGGCCGACTACATGCGCCAGCTGGGCGTCCTCGGTGGGCGGGCCGCGCTCGCCGCCCGGCCTTCCGCCGTGAACCGGTGGAACCGGCAGGTCCAGGCCCGGATGGAGCGGACCGTGTGGAACACCGGCGGCTGCACGAGCTGGTACCTGGACGCGCAGGGCCGCAACACCACCGTCTGGCCGGGCACGACCGGCGAGTTCCGCAAGGAGACGCGGACCGTCGACCTGGCCGAGTACGAGGTCGTACGCGTCCGGGAGCGGGAAAGGGTCGCCGTCCCGGCGGAGCGGGGCGCATCGGAGGGGGCGGCGTGAGCGGGCCCGCGCACGTCACCGCCGGACGGTACGCACCCCCCGCCCCGGCGCGCACGCTGACCGCCGTCTCCGCCGACGGGGCCCGGCTCCACGTCGAGGTGCACGGCGCCGAAGGGGCCCCGGCCGTGGTGCTGTCCCACGGCTGGACCTGCTCCACCGCCTTCTGGGCCGCGCAGATACGCGAACTGGCCCGGGACCACCGGGTCGTCGCCTACGACCAGCGCGGCCACGGCCGCAGCCCGGCCGGCATCCCCCGCGCCTACAGCACCACCGCCCTCGCCGACGACCTCGCCGCCGTGCTGAAGGCCACCCTCGCCCCCGGCGAGCGGGCCGTCGTCGCCGGGCACTCCATGGGCGGCATGACCGTCATGGCCGCCGCCGGACGTCCCGAGTTCGCCGAGCACGCCGCGGCCGCCCTGCTGTGCAGCACCGGCAGTTCGGGGCTGGTCGAGCGGGCGACCGTACTGCCGCTGCGCGCCGGGCGCGCGAGGACCCGTATGACCCGCGCGGTGCTCGGTGCGCGCGCCCCTCTCGGGCCGGTCACGCCCGCCGCCCGCGCCGTGCTCCGGTACGCGACCATGGGGCCCGGATCCGCGCCGGACCGCGTCGAGGCCTGCGCCCGGATCGTCCACGGCTGCCCGGCGCCGGTCCGCCACGCCTGGTCGCGGGTGCTGGCCGGGCTGGACCTGGACGCCGAACTCGGGCGGCTGACGGTACCCACCGCCGTGCTCGGCGGCCGCGACGACCGGCTCACCCCGCTGGCGCACGCCCGCGGGCTCGCGGCCGCGCTGCCGCACTGCGTCGGCCTCACCGAACTCACCGGGATGGGCCACATGACCCCGGTCGAGGCGCCCGAGGCCGTCACGCACGCCATCCGCGAACTGACGTCCCGCTACCTCGGAACCGACGAAGTCGACAAAGCCACAAAGGTCACGCACGCCGACAACGCCGACGACGCCGAGAAGGATCAGAAGGAGAAGACCGCGTGAGCGCTCACAGGAGTCTGGAAGGCCAGGTCGCCGTCGTCACCGGCGCCGCCCGCGGGGTCGGCGAGCTGCTCGCCCGCAAGCTGTCCGCGCGCGGGGCGAAGGTGGCGCTGGTCGGCCTGGAACCCGAGGCCCTCAAGGAGGTCTCCGAGCGGCTGCACACCGACAGCGCCCACTGGCACGCCGACGTCACCGACCACGAGGCGATGGCCCGGGTCGCGCGGGAGGTCAAGGAGCGCTTCGGGAAGGTCGACGTCGTCGTCGCCAACGCGGGCGTCGCCGCCGGCGGCCCCTTCGCCGACTCCGACCCCGAGGCCTGGCGGCGGGTGATCGAGGTCAACCTGATCGGCGGGGCCGTCACCGCCCGCGCCTTCCTGCCCGTCCTCACCGAGAGCCGCGGCTACTTCCTGCAGATCGCCTCGCTCGCCGCGATCACCCCGGCGCCGATGATGACGGCCTACTGCGCCTCCAAGTCCGGGGTCGAGGCCTTCGCGCACTGCCTGCGCGCCGAAGTCGGCTACAAGGGCGTCAAGGTGGGCGTCGGCTACCTCTCCTGGACCGACACCGACATGGTGCGCGGTGCCGACGAGAACGAGGTCATGCGCGAACTGCGCCAGCGGCTGCCGTGGCCCTCGAACCGGACCTACCCGCTCGGGCCCGCCGTCGACCGGATCGTGGCCGGCATCGAACGGCGTTCGCCGCACGTGTACGCGCAGTGGTGGCTGCGCGGGATGCAGGGCGTGCGCGGCTACCTGCCGGGGATCATCGCGACCGTCGGGCAGCGCGAGATGAAGCGGTTCGAGCCGCGGCTGGCCGCCGTCTCCAAGGGACTCGTGGGGGCGGGCGGGGCTGCCGACGAGCAGGAGCGCAAGCGGCACGTTTAGTCGAAATGCGCACTATGTCGCCGCGTGCCAGGCTGGTCGGGCCACGCCCCGACACCCCTTCAGGAGGGAACAGCATGGGTCTCAAGGACCAGTTCCAGGACAAGGCGAAGCAGCTCGCGGACCGGGCCAGGGCCAGCGGGGAGCAGGGTGCCGGGGGTGAGACCCCGGAGCACGCGCCGGAACTCTCGCAGGACATACGGCCGAAGACGCAGAAGGTCCGCGAGACCTTCGACGATTCCTTCGACAAGTAGACAAATAGGCAAGCAGGCAAGAACGCAAGAACGCAAGAACGCAGCGGTCAGGGGCGCGACCCGAGGGAACCTCCGGGTCGCGCCCCCTGTCGCGTACCCGCTACCGCGGCGGCAGCTTCGGGCGACGGCGGTCCGGTACGTCGGTGTAGCCGGGCGGCACGGCGGCCGGGTCCTGCTCCAGCAGCTCCAGCGCGAGGTGCACGGCGTCGTCCAGCTGGGCGTGCCGTCCCTCCGCCCAGTCGAGCGGGGTGCGCAGTATCGCCAGGTCCGGTTCCACGCCGTGGTTCTCCACCGACCACCCGTACTCCGGGAACCACGCCGCGTTCATCGGCACCGTGATCACCGTGCCGTCGCCGAGGGTGTGCCGGCCGGTCATCCCGACCACCCCGCCCCAGGTGCGCTGGCCCACCACCGGGCCCAGGCCCAGCAGTTTGAACGCGGCGGTGATCATGTCCCCGTCGGAGGAGGTCGCCTCGTCGGCCAGCGCCACGATCGGGCCGCGGGGCGCGTTGGAGGTGTAGGAGACGGGCTGGGCGCCCCGGGTCAGGTCCCAGCCGAGGATCGAGCGGGTGAGCTTCTCGACGACCAGTTCGCTGATGTGCCCGCCGGCGTTGCCGCGTACGTCGACGATCAGGGCGGGCCGGGAGACCTCCAGGCGCAGGTCGCGGTTGAACTGGGCCCAGCCGGAGCCGCCCATGTCGGGGATGTGGAGGTAGCCGCAGCGGCCGCCGCTGATCTCGCGGACCACCGCGCGGCGCTTGGAGACCCAGTCCTGGTAGCGCAGCGGCCGTTCGTCGATGAGCGGCACGACCGCGACCCGGCGGGCCCGGCCCTCGCCCGCGGCGGGCTGGAAGGTCAGCTCCACGGTGGTGCCTCCGGCCGCCGCGAGCAGCGGGTAGGGGCCGCCGACCGGGTCGACGGGCCGGCCGTCGACGTGGGTGAGGACGGCGCCCTCGCGGATCCCCGTACCGGCGAGCGGGGAGCGGGCCTTGGAGTCGGAGGACTCGCCGGGCAGGATCCGCTTGACCATCCAGCCCTCTTCGCGGGGTACCAGGTTGGCGCCGAGCAGTCCGATGGCGCGCTGGTAGTGGGGCGGGCCCTCGTTGCGGCGGGCGGGGGAGACGTAGGCGTGGGAGGTGCCGAGTTCGCCGAGGACCTCGCGCAGCAGGTCGGCGAACTCGTCGGGGGAGGCGACCCGTTCGACCAGGGAGCGGTACTGGCGCAGCACCCCGTCCCAGTCGATCCCGCACATGCCCGGTTCCCAGAAGTAGGCGCGGATGATGCGGCCGGCCTCCTCGAAGGCCTGGCGCCATTCGGCGGCCGGGTCCACCTCGTGCAGGATGCGCCGCAGGTCGAGGTAGACGGTGGAGTCGCCGTCGCCGGATTCGGTGGCGGGCACCGCGCGCAGGTCGCCGTCGTCGTTGATGACGATGCGGGTGCCGTCGCCGCTGGCCGCGAACCAGTCGAGTCCGGAGGCCAGCTCGGTCTTACGGGCCTTGGTGATGTCGAAGTGTTCGAGCGTCGGTTTGCCGCTGGTGTCGGCCGGGTTGGCGAAGGTCTCGCCGAGTGCGCCCGAGATGGGCCAGCGCAGCCAGACCAGTCCGCCGCCGTGGACGGGGTGGAGCGCCGAGTACTTGGACGCGGACACGGGGAAGGGGGTGACCCGGCTCTCCAGGCCCTCGACCTCCACGGTGACCGAGCCGTCGCCGTCGCCGGACTCCCCTTCGACGGGGTCGAGCCCGCCCGCCGCCGGGCGGCCGTCGGGCAGCAGGGCGAAGGGGGAGGGGGTGGCCGAGGAGAGCGGCACCAGGTAGGGGCGGCAGCCCAGGGGGAAGGACAGGTCGCCGGTGTGGACGTCGTAGACGGGGTCGAATCCGCGCCAGGACAGGAAGGCGAGGTAGCGGCCGTCGCGGGTGAAGACCGGGTTCTCGTCCTCGAAGCGGCCGTTGGTGACGTCGACGATCGTGCGCGGGCCGGGTCCGGCGATCTTGGCCATCTTGATCTGCCGCAGGGAGCGCCCGATGCCCGGGTGGGACCAGGTCAGCCAGCAGCCGTCGGGGGAGAAGGCGAGGTCGGTGACGGGTCCGTTGATGGACTGGATCAGCTCGGTGACCTCCCCGTTGGACTCCTCCGACGCGTCGAGGAGCAGGAGGCGTCCGTCGTTGGAGGCGATGGCGAGGCGCTCGCCGTCCGGGTCGGACAGCAGTTCCAGTACGCGGCCCAGCTCGCCGGAGGCCAGCCGGCGCGGCTCCCGTTCCCCGGAGGCGCGGGGGAGGTAGGCGATCTCGATCGCGTCCTCGCCCTCGGCGTCGGTGACGTAGGCGACCTGTCCGCTGCTGCCGAGCATCTCGGGCAGCCGGACGCGGACGCCGGGGGTGTCGGCGATGGTGCGGGCCGGGCCGTCGCGGTGGGTGAGCCAGTACAGGCTGCCGCGTACGACGACGGCGCTGGCGCGGCCGGTGGCGTCGACGGAGAGGGAGTCGACGTTGCTGGCGGCCGGCACCTGGTACGTACGCCGGCCCGCGCGCGGGCCGCCGAGGCGGACCTCCAGCTTGCGGGGCGGGGTCTCACCGTCGAGGGAGTCCACCAGCCAGAGGTCGCCCGCGCACTGGTAGACCACGCGGGTGCCGTCGCTGGAGGCGTGCCGGGCGTAGAACTCCTCGTGGTCGGTGTGGCGGCGCAGGCCGGTGCCGTCGGGGAGGCAGGAGTAGAGGTTGCCGATGCCCTCGTGGTCGGAGAGGAAGGCGATCCGGCCGCCGACGAACATGGGGGAGTCGAGGTGGCCCTCGATGTCCTCCAGCAGCCGCTGTCCGTGCAGCCAGAGCCGGCCGGTGGCGCCGCCGCGGTAGCGCTTCCAGGCGGCGGGTTCGTGCGGGGGTTTGCCGGTCAGCAGCAGGCTGCGGCGTTCGCCGCCGGGGCCTTCGGGGGAGTGGACGGCGATGTCGGAGACCGGGCCCCAGGGGAGGCGGCCGCCGGGGCTGCCGTCGGTGGGCAGGCTGTAGGCCCAGGCGAAGTAGGAGAAGGGCTGGCCGTGCGAGGACACGGCCAGGATGTCGCTGCGGCCCTCCTCGTCGGGCGGGGTCCAGCCGCAGACGCGGGTGTCGGTGGCGCCCCAGTAGGTCAGGCGGCGGGCGGGGCCGCCGTCGACGGGGGCGAGGTGGATCTCGGGGTCGAGGCTGCGCCAGGTCGTGAAGGCGATGTGCCGCCCGTCCGGGGAGAAGCGCGGATGGCCGACCCTGGTCCGGTCGACGGTGATGCGCCAGGCGCGGCCCGGGCTCTGGCCGGCCGGAACGAGGGGGGCGACCCAGAGGTCGTCCTCGGTGGCGAAACACAGCAGGTCGTCGTGCAGGTGCGGGAACCGGAGGTACGCGACGTCGTGACTCACCCCCCAATGCTTTCCGCGGCAGGGGGGTGTGGCAACTCGTACAGGTGATCCATGCCACTGCCGCTAGCGAAACGGAACGGTTTCGTTTCGCTAGCGGGACGGGTATCGTCTGTGGAGTACGAAACGGTTTCGTTCGGAGATGGGGGTGGTCGTGATGAAGGGAAGCTGCCGGGTCACCGACGCGATGTCGGCCCGGCGCAGCCGGATCACCCCCGAACGGGAGGCCGAACTCCACGGGGCGGTCCTCGACCTCCTGCGCGAGGTCGGTTACGAGGCGCTGACCATGGACGCGGTCGCCGCCCGTACGAAGTCCAGCAAGGCCACCCTCTACCGCCAGTGGGGGAGCAAGCCGGAGCTGGTCGCCCGCGCCCTGCGATGTACCCAGCCGGTCTCCCTGAGGGAGATCGACACGGGCACCCTGCGCGGGGACTTCGCCCTCATGGTGGAGCGTTCCGACGACGCGCAGATGGCCAAGGACACCGCGCTGATGCGGGGTCTGGCCCATGCCGTGCACGAGAGCCCGGAACTCCACAGGGCGCTGCGCGATCTGCTGGTGGACCCCGAGCTCAACGGTCTCCAGACGATGCTCGGGCGCGCGGTGGAGCGAGGCGAGATCCGGCCGGACTGCCCGGCGCTGGATTTCGTACCGCACATGCTCATCGGGGCGTTCATCGCCCTTCCGCTGATCGAGGACCGGTCCGTCGACCGGGCCTTCCTCGGTCAGTTCATCGACGCCGTGGTCTTCCCCGCCCTCGGCGTCTGAGGTCCCGCACCACCCGCAGCACCCGTCCCGCACCACCACTCCCCGAAACACCTGCTTGCTGTTCCTGACACGCCGCTCTCGTCGTCGGGCCGGCTTTTCACGCCCTGATCCGTCCCGGATCCATCCCACGACATGAAACGGGAGAACCACGACGTGGCCACCTTCCTCTACCGGCTCGGCCGAGGTGCCTTCAGGCGCCGAGGCCTCGTCGCCCTCCTCTGGGTGGCGCTGCTGTTCGCCGCGGGCTTCGGCGCCGCGACCGCCTCGGCGCCCACCTCCGGCTCGTTCTCGATACCCGGCACGGAGGCCCAGAAGGCCTTCGACCTGCTGGACAAGAAGTTCCCGGGCATGGCCGCAGACGGCGCCACCGCCCGCATCGTCGTCAAGGCCCCGGCGGGCGCCAAGGTCACCGACCCCGGCACCAAGTCCGAGGTCGAGAAGATCATCTCGGACCTGAAGAGCGGCCCGGGCGCCGCCCAGGTCGCCTCGGTCGACGACCCGTACAAGACGCAGGCGGTGAGCCAGGACGGCTCCACCACCTACATCAGCGTCAAGTACAAGGTCAGCGGGATGGAGCTGAAGGACGAGGCCCGCGAGGCCCTCACGGACTCCGGCCACGACGCGCAGAAGGCCGGACTCCAGGTGGAGATCGGCGGCGACGCGCTGATGGAGGCCCCCGAGACCGGCTCCGGCGAGGTCATCGGCATCCTGATCGCCGCGGTCGTCCTCGTCATCACCTTCGGCTCGCTGATCGCGGCCGGGCTGCCGCTGCTGACCGCGCTGATCGGCGTGGGCATCGGCGTCTCCTCCATCACCGCGCTCGCCAACGTGCTGGACCTCGGCAACACCACCTCCACCCTCGCGATGATGATCGGCCTCGCGGTCGGCATCGACTACGCCCTCTTCATCGTCTCCCGCTACCGCGCGGAGCTCGCCGAGGGCCGTGAACGCGACGAGGCCGCCGGCCGGGCCGCCGGAACCGCCGGCTCCGCCGTCGTCTTCGCCGGTCTGACCGTGGTCATCGCCCTGGTGGGCCTGGCCGTCGTCAACATCCCGATGCTGACCAAGATGGGTGTCGCGGCCGCCGGAACGGTGGTCATCGCGGTGCTCGTCGCCCTGACCCTGGTCCCGGCCATCCTCGGCTTCGCGGGCAAGAAGGTGCTGCCCGCCGGTACGAAGAGCAAGCTGTTCGGCAAGGGCAAGCCGGCCGGCGCCCAGTCCAAGCCCAACGGCGGCACCCGCTGGGCCCGCTTCGTACTGCGCCGCCCGGTCATGGTCCTGCTGGCCGGCGTCATCGGCCTCGGCGCCATCGCGATCCCGGCGAGCAAGCTGGAGATGGGCCTGCCGGACGACGGTGCCAAGCCGACGTCCACCAGCCAGCGCAAGGCGTACGACCTGCTGTCCGAGGGCTTCGGCCCCGGCTTCAACGGCCCGCTGATGGTGGTCGTCGACGGCGACAAGGCGCTCGCCGACCGGACCGCCGAGCGGATCAAGGGCCTGGACGGGGTGGCGGCCGTGATGCCGCCGATGCAGAACGAGGCCAAGGACGCCGCGATCGTCAGCGTCATCCCGAAGGACCGGCCGTCCTCCGTCGAGACCGAGGACCTGGTCCACTCGATCCGCGAGGGCAACGGCAAGGACGTGTTCGTCAGCGGCCAGACCGCGATGAACATCGACTTCTCGCAGAAGATGAACGACGCGCTGCTGCCCTACCTGGCGCTCGTCGTCGGCCTCGCCTTCCTGCTGCTGATGCTGGTCTTCCGCTCGATCCTGGTCCCGCTCAAGGCGGCCCTCGGCTTCCTGCTGTCGGTCGTCGCCGCCCTCGGCGCGGTCGTCGCGGTCTTCCAGTGGGGCTGGCTCGGCTCGGTCTTCGGCGTGGAGCAGACCGGCCCGATCATGTCGATGATGCCGATCTTCATGGTGGGCGTCGTCTTCGGCCTGGCCATGGACTACGAGGTCTTCCTCGTCACCCGGATGCGGGAGGCGTACGTCCACGGCGAGCGCCCCGGCCAGGCCGTGGTGACCGGCTTCCAGTACAGCGCCCGCGTCGTCGTGGCCGCCGCCGTCATCATGATCGCCGTGTTCTCCGGCTTCCTGGGGGCCAGCGACTCGATGGTCAAGATGATCGGCTTCGGCCTGGCCGTCGCCGTCCTCTTCGACGCCTTCGTGGTCCGCATGGCCATCGTCCCGGCGGTGCTGGCACTGCTCGGCCACAAGGCCTGGTGGCTGCCGAAGTGGCTCGACCGGATCCTGCCGAACGTGGACGTGGAGGGCGAGAGCCTGCGCAAGCACCTCGGCGACTCCGGCTCCGGTTCGGCGGACGGTCCGGACAAGGACCGCGAGCTGGTCAACGCCTGACCCGCCCACCGCTGAACGCGACCGGCCCCGTACCTGGAAGCCCAGGTGCGGGGCCGGCCGCGTCGTACGGCGACGGGGCGGGTTAGGCCGGCCGGGTGGCGGTGGAGTACGTACGGCGCAGGAAGCGGCGCAGCGCGGCGATGTCGAACTGGACGACGGCCACACCCTCGGGGGAGTGGAACTCGACGACGGCCTGCACCCGGCCGCAGGGCCAGACGCGTACGTCCCCGGTCCCGGTCGGGGCCGACAGGCCCGCCTCCAGGAGCGCGCGGGGGAAGACCCACTCGTTGTCGGTGCCCTCGGGGGACAGCTCCGCCGGGAAGACGATCCGGACGGCGAGCGGCTCGGCGGCGGTGAACCGCAGGGCCACGGGGATCGCCCGGTAGAGGGGATCGTCGGTGATGACGCGAGCGCGGACACGCTCCTCGACGGCGGTCGCGGTCGCTGGGGGATTCTCGGCGGTGGCAGACATCGACCAGACTCCTCGAATTCGGAACATATGAGTCCGTTTGTCCGTCCAGCCTCGCACATTCCAACGAAAGCGCGCGCTGCCATTTGTGATGCGACCGCTCTTGCCAACCGTTTGCAACTGGGCACTATTCTTGAACGGTTAAAGACTTGAGCGAGGAAGAGGAAGCGGAGCCGCTCCATGCATGTGCCCGACGGATTCATCAACGCACCCGTGTCGGTGGCCGCTGGAGCAGTGGCCGCCACCGCTGTGGCCGTCAGCCTGCGCGGCGCCCGCCGCGAGCTGGGGGGCGCCTTCCAGGGCGAGGGCTCCGGGGGAGAGCGCACCGCCCCGCTGGCCGGGCTGGTCGCCGCCTTCATCTTCGCCGTGCAGATGCTGAACTTCCCCGTCGCCGCCGGCACCAGCGGCCACCTGCTGGGCGGCGCGCTCGCCGCCATACTCGTCGGCCCCTACACCGGCGTGCTCTGCGTCTCCGTCGTCCTGCTCATGCAGGGCATCCTCTTCGCCGACGGCGGCCTGACCGCCCTCGGCGTCAACATCACCGTCATGGGCGTCGTCACCGTGGTCGTCGCCTACGCCGTCTTCCGCGGGCTCCTCAAGGTGCTGCCCCCCACCCGCCGGTCGGTGACCGTCGCCGCCTTCGCCGGAGCCCTGCTCTCGGTGCCCGGCGCGGCCACCGCCTTCACCGCGATCTACGCCCTCGGCGGGACCACCGACGTCCCGATCGGCAAGGTGTTCACCGCGATGGTCGGCGTGCACGTCCTCATCGGCATCGGCGAGGCCGCCATCACCGCCGCGACCGTGGGCGCCGTCATCGCCGTACGGCCCGACCTGGTCCACGGCGCGCGCGGGCTGAGCACCCCGCTGAAGCTGCGCGTCGGCGGCGAACTCGTCGACGCCCCGGCGGCCGCCCCGGCGCCGGCACCCGCCCGTTCCACGAAGCCCGTCTGGATCACCGGCCTGGTCACCGCCCTCGTCCTGGCCGGGTTCGTCTCCTACTACGCCTCCGCCAGCCCCGACGGCCTGGAGAAGGTCGCCGCCGACCAGGGCATCGACGCCAAGGCCGAGGAGCACGCCGCCGCGGGCTCCCCGCTCGCCGACTACAGCGTCAAGGACGTCACCGACGCCCGCCTCTCCGGCGGCCTCGCCGGGATCATCGGCGTCGGCGCGACCGTCGTCGTCGGCACCGGGATCTTCTGGACCGTGCGCCGCCGCCGCGCCCAGGACCTGACCGCCACCTCCACGCCCGCCCCCTCGGCCCGCTGACGTGGGAGCCGGCCACGCGCACAAGCTCTACCGGCACGGGCACTCGCCCGTCCACGAGCTGCCGCCGCACTGCAAGATCGCCGCGACCTTCGCGTTCGTGGTCGTCGTCGTGTCCACCCCGCGCGAGGCGATGTGGGCCTTCGGCCTGTACGCCGTCCTCATCGCGGCCGTCGCGGCGGCGGCCCGGGTACCCGCGGGCTTCCTGCTGCGACGGCTGCTGATCGAGATCCCCTTCGTGGCCTTCGCCGTGCTCATGCCCTTCGTGGCCGAGGGCGAGCGCGTCCAGGTCCTCGGCATGTCCCTGAGCGTGTCGGGCCTGTGGGGCGCCTGGAACGTACTGGCCAAGGGCACCCTCGGCGTGGCCGCCTCCGTGCTCCTCGCCTCGACGACCGAACTGCGCGCCCTGCTGCTCGGACTCCAGCGGCTGAAGCTTCCGCCGCTGGTCGTCCAGATCGCCTCCTTCATGATCCGCTACGGCGACGTCATCACCGGCGAGCTGCGCCGGATGTCCATCGCCCGCCGCTCGCGCGGGTTCGAGGCCCGCGGCGTCCGGCACTGGGGCGTCCTCGCCAAGACCGCCGGAGCCCTCTTCATCCGCTCCTACGAGCGCGGCGAGCGCGTCTACCTCGCGATGGTCAGCCGCGGCTACGCCGGATCCATGCCGGTGATCGACGACGTCACGGCCAGCCGCGCCCAGTGGGCGTACGCGGCCGTGCTCCCGGTGACGGCGCTCGCCGTCTGTCTGATGGGATGGACGCTGTGACCGCTTCCCCCGCTCCCGTTCCCGCCGCCCCCTCCCTGGAGGTGTCCGGCGTCGCCTACGCCTACCCCGACGGGCACCAGGCCCTCTTCGGCGTCGACCTCACCGTCGCCGCCGGGGAGCGGGTCGCCCTCCTCGGCCCCAACGGCGCCGGCAAGACCACCCTCGTCCTGCACCTCAACGGCATCCTCGGCGGCGGCGTCGGCACCGTGACCGTCGCCGGACTGCCCGTGGACAAGCAGAACCTCGCCGAGATCCGCCGCCGGGTCGGGATCGTCTTCCAGGACCCCGACGACCAGCTCTTCATGCCGACCGTCCGCGAGGACGTGGCCTTCGGCCCGGCCGCCGCCGGGATGCGCGGCGCCGCGCTGGAGACGCGGGTGCGCGAGGCCCTCGAACAGGTCGGCATGGCCGGCTTCGCCGACCGCCCGCCGCACCACCTGTCCTTCGGGCAGCGCCGCCGGGTCGCGGTGGCGACCGTACTGGCGATGCGGCCCGAGATCCTCGTCCTCGACGAGCCCTCCTCCAACCTGGACCCCGCCTCGCGGCGCGAGCTGGCCGACATCCTGCGCTCGCTGGACGTCACCGTGCTGATGGTGACCCACGACCTGCCGTACGCGCTGGAGCTCTGCCCCCGCTCGGTGATCCTCAGCGAGGGCGTCATCGCCGCGGACGGCCGCACCCGGGACCTGCTGTGCGACGAGGCCCTGATGGGCGCCCACCGGCTGGAGCTGCCGTTCGGCTTCGACCCGCGCCACGTGGCGGAGCCGCGTCCGGCATAAGCGCCGGTCAGCGGTTGTTGGCCTGGACGTGGACATCCAGGGTGTGGTGAACGTGGGCTACGAGCCCGTCAGGGACGCCTTCGCGCGCAACTTCGAGGTGCTCGGCGACCGGGGAGCGGCCGTCGCCGTGTATCGGGACGGCCGCAAGGTCGTCGACCTGTGGGCCGGCACGAAGGACGCGAACGGCACCGGGCCCTGGACCGAGGACACCGCGCAGATCGTGCGCTCCGCGACCAAGGGCGTGGCCGCCGCGGTGCCGCTGCTGCTGCACCAGCGCGGACTGCTGGACCTGGACGCGCCCGTGGCCTCGTACTGGCCGGAGTTCAAGGCGGGCGGCAAGGACAAGACCCTGGTCCGCCACCTGCTCGCCCACCAGGCCGGGGTACCCGCCCTCGACCGCGGGCTCACCATGGCGCAGGCCGCGGACGGCGTGTCCGGGGCGCGCGCGGTGGCCGCGCAGCGGGCCTTCTGGGAGCCCGGCACCGCGCACGGTTACCACGCGCAGACCTTCAGCTGGCTGCTGTCCGAGCTGGTCCTGCGGGCCACCGGGCGCAGCGTCGGCGGGATCCTGGCCGAGGAGATCGCCGAGCCGCTGGGCCTGGACTTCTGGATCGGCCTGCCGGAGGGCGAGGCGCACCGGGTGGGCCGGGTGGCCCCGGTCGAGCCGCCGGCGAGCGCGGGCCTGCTGAAGACCCGGCCCAGGCGAAACGTTTCGGAGGCGTACGCCGACCCGGACTCCCTCACCCGCCGCGCCTTCGCCGCCATCGACCCCCTGCCCGACGAGAACGACCCCGTCTACCAGGCGGCCGAACTCCCCGGCTCCGCCGGCATCGGCACGGCCCGGGCGCTGGCCCGCTTCTACGCCGCCACCGTGGGGGTGGTGGAGGACGGCGCCCGGATCTTCACCCCGGCGACGACCGCGCTCGCGGGTACGGAGTTCTCGGCGGGCGCCGACCGGGTGCTGGTGGTGAACACCCGCTTCGGGCCGGGCTACATGCTGCACGGCGCCGCGTCGCCGCTGCTGTCCCCGGCCTCCTTCGGGCACCCGGGGCGGGGCGGCTCGCTGGGCTTCGCGGACCCGGAGGCCGGCGTCGGCTTCGGCTACGTCACCAACGCCCACGCCAAGTCGGTCACCGCCGACCCCCGCGCCCAGTCCCTGCTCCGGGCCCTGCGCACCTGCCTCTGACCTGGCCGGTCGGTAACCCGGGGCCCGAGCCCCGCCCGGCACGGCCGCGCCAAGAACTCCGGGCCGCGCCCAAGGGCCCCTGGGGCTCCGCCCCAGACCCCGTTTGGCTGAGCAGCGCCCGTCCGTGCGGCTGGATTGCCCGCAGGGCAATTCCAGCCCCGCCGGCGTTTGAGGCGCGGGCGCGGAGCGCCGTGTTCTGAGCCGTGCCGGCGATTGAGGCGGGAACCGGGGGCACCTCCCAGCGGTAGCTGGGGGAGGAAGGGCGGGGAGGGGCAGGCTCCGCGCAGCGGCGACGCGCCAGCGGACGGCGCCCGGACCCCAGCCAGGGGCAGCGGCCCCGCCCGCCGGGCCGACGGACGGAGTCCGGCGCAGCGGCGCGAAGCCGGGGAGGCGCCCCGGCGCCGAGCCGTGCGAGCGGCGCGTTAGAAGGTCAGCACCTGGGCGACGATCGGGCCCGCCGCCTCCGCGCCGTGGCCGCCGCCTTCGACCATGGCCGCGGCCGCCACGTCGCCGCTGAAGCCGGTGAACCAGCTGTCCGGGCTCGCCGCGCCGTCGACCTCCGCCGAGCCGGTCTTCGCACCCTTGTCGGAGCCGCCGACCGAGGACATCACCCCCGCCGCCGTACCGCTCGTGGCGGTCTGCCGCATCATCTTGACCAGCTGCGCCGACACCCCCGGCGCCAGCGAGCGCGAGGCCGTGGCCAGCGGGCGTCCGTCCAGGGAGGCCTTGACGAGCACCGGCTGGCGGAACACGCCGGTGCGGGCCGTGGCCGTGATCGAGGCCATGTTCAGCGGGTTCATCTTGATCGGGCCCTGCCCGATGTACTCCGCGGCCGCCGCGGAGCCCGAGGTCTCCGGGATCGAGCCGTCCTTGGAGAGCACGCCCGTCTTCCAGTCCAGCCCGATGCCGAAGGCCTCCTTGGCCACCCTCGGCAGCGCGCCGTTGTCGTGCACCTCGTCGATGAGGCTGATGAAGGCGGTGTTGCAGGACTTGGCGAAGCTGTTCGCGAAGGGCTGCCCGTGTGAGGAGAAGCCGTCCTGGTTGCGGAAGACCTTGCCGTCCCACGAGGCGCTCGGCGGACACTCCGCCGGGCGGTCCGCCGCCACGAGGCCCTTCTCCAGCAGCATCGCCGCCGTCACGATCTTCAGCGTCGAGCCGGGGGCGCGGCCGCCCTGCATCGCCGCGTTGAAGCTGTCGCGGCGGTGGTTGGCGACCGCCAGGATGTTGCCGGTGCTCGGCTGGACCGCGACGACCGAGGCCTCGGCGTGCGCGGCCACCGCCTTCTCGGCGGCCGCCTGCACGTCCGCGTCCAGGACGGTCTCGATCTGCCCCGGCTTGCCCTCGACCAGGGTCAGCAGGGTCCGCTTGGGAGCGTCGGCGGTGGCGGGCTCGATCCACAGCTCGACGCCGGGCGTGCCGCCGGTCTGCTTCCCGTACGTCTTGCGCAGCGCGTCCAGCACCGGCCCCAGCGACGGGTACCGCTCGGCGGTCAGCTCCTTGCCGTTGCGGTCGACGGCCTTGACCGGCGGGCTCGCCGGGGTGCCCGCGCGCAGCCTCTCGTCGCGCTGGAGCTGCGGGTGGATCACCGAGGGCTGCCAGTCGACGAGGGGCTTTCCGGTGCTGATCCCGCGGACGACGGTCAGCTGGGAGTCGTAGACGAGGGGCTTGGACGTGCCCTCGTAGGAGATCTCGGCCTCGACCTTGAACGGCACGGTGGCGCCGTTCGGGGTGCCGGGGGTGATGACGGCCTTCGACACGTACGCCGCGGCCTTGTAGTCGGCGACCGCCGACTGCGCGGCCTGCGCGTTGTTCGTCAGGTCCGCCGCCGCGCGGTCGTCGCCGGACGCCCACGCGGCCAGGAACGCCTTCGCGGCGTCACCGGTCTCCTGCTCGGTGAGCGGCCCGCTCGTCTTCTGCGCGGCCGCCGCGCTGTCGGCCGGCCGCCCCGTCCCGCCGCTGCCGCCGTCGTCCCCGACCAGCGTGTAGACCCCGTACCCGGCCCCGCTGGCCATCGCGAGAAACACCCCGCCGACGATGGCACCCTTCGCCGCCCCGTTCATGCGTCCCCTCCCCAGGAAACCCTGTTCTCTGAACGTGTTCAAAGAACGTCTGGTGTGGACCTTACGCTGCGCGAGGGTGTCATCACGCGGTTGTTACCGGACCGGGATGTCATACGCGTCACACGCGCACCACCGCTAGATCCAGGTGTCCAGCCACATGCGGCCGCGCCAGGAGTCCATCGGGAGGGTCTGGCCGGTGTAGACGGGCCAGAAGTAGATGAAGTTCCAGATGATCAGCAGGACCAGGACGCCCGCGCCGATCGCCCCCAGGGCCCTGCGGCGTTCCGAGGAACCCGCCGGGCCCAGCAGGGCGCCGATCATCATCGCCACCGCCAGGCACAGGTACGGGACGAAGACCACCGCGTAGAAGTAGAAGATGGTCCGCTCCTGGTAGTTGAACCAGGGCAGCAGGCCGGCGCACAGCGCGCACGCGATGGCGCCCGCCCGCCAGTCGCGGCGGAAGATCCACCGCCACAGCACGTACAGCAGCGCGAAGCAGCCCGCCCACCACAGCAGCGGCGTGCCCAGGGCCAGCACCTCGCGGGCGCACTTGCCCGCCTCGGTCGCCGGACAGCCGTCGGTGCCGGGCGCGGGGGACTCGTAGAAATAGGAGACGGGCCGGCCCAGGACCAGCCAGCTCCACGGGTTCGACTCGTAGGTGTGGCCCGAGGTCAGGCCCACGTGGAACTTGTAGACCTCGGTCTCGTAGTGCCACAGGCTGCGCAGCCACTCGGGGAGGAAGGACAGCGAGCTGTTCCGGTCGTACTTGGCGGCCCAGTCGCGGAAGTAGCCGCCCTTGCCGTTGTCCGGGCTCAGGATCCAGCCCAGCCAGGACATCAGGTACACCGCGATGGCCACCGGCACGGTCGACAGGAAGGCCGGCACCGCGTCCCGGCGCAGCATCGCCGCGTACGGGGCGCCCGCGCCGGCGGTGCGGCGCGCGGCCGCGTCCCACAGCACGGTCAGCGCCCCGAAGAAGGCCAGTACGACGAGCCCGTTCCACTTGGTGCCGAAGGCCAGACCGAGGCAGACGCCGGCCAGCAGCCGGTACGGGCGCCAGCCCAGCCGCAGGGTCTGCGCGATGTGCAGGTCCGGGCGGGCCCGGCCGTCCTCGCCCACCGGGAGCGCCGCCGCGAGCCTCGCTCTCGCCTTGTCGCGGTCGATGACCAGCGCCCCGAAGGCGGCCAGCACGAAGAACATGAGGACGAGGTCGAGGAGGGCGGTGCGGCTCATCACCAGGTGCAGGCCGTCCACCGCCAGCAGCACGCCCGCCAGGCAGCCCAGGAAGGTGGAGCGGAAGAGGCGGCGGCCGATCCGGCACAGCATCAGTACGGACAGGGTGCCGAGCACGGCGGTCATGAACCGCCAGCCGAAGGGGTCGAAGCCGAACATCCACTCGCCGAGGCCGATCACCCATTTGCCGACCGGCGGGTGCACGACGTAGCCCGGGTCCAGGGGGAGCGGGACGCCGTCGGGATTCGACAGGATCGACTTGTCGATGTCTTTGGGCCAGCTCGCCTCGTAGCCCTGCCGGATCGTGGCCCACGCGTCCTTGGCGTAGTACGTCTCGTCGAATATCACCGCCTTGGGGCTGCCGAGGTGCGCGAACCGCAGCACCCCCGCGACCAGCGTGACCAGCAGCGGCCCGGCCCACGCCATGACCCGCTGCCAGGTGTGACGGCTCGCCCGCGGGACCCCGAGCGCCGTCCAGAGCTGGGCGGACGGGCGCGCGTACGGGGGCACGAGGCGGGTGCGGACATCGGCCCCCGGCCCGGCCGGCGCGTAGCCGAAGCCCCGCAGGCGGCGCAGCCAGACGGGCTGCTCGGGCTCGGAGTCGCCCGCGCCCGTCGGGACGGGCGGGGCCCCCGCGGGGCTGGGCGGCGGCGTCGCGGTACTGGTCACCGGGTCATCGTAGGGAACAGGCCTGTGGGAGCCCCAGTCCCCACGTGAGTTGCCCCGTTTCACAGCCCCGCCCGGCGGTCCCCCGGCCGGAGCCGGGCGTCGGCGGCCCGGGCGCGGGCCGGGACCGATGAGAGGATGTCCCGGTGACAGCCGAACAGCCCCGCGGTACCGAAGCCACCCCCGCCACCTCCCCGACCGACGGCGTGCTCGTCCTCGCCGGGACCCCCATCGGGGACCTCGCCGACGCCCCGCCCCGGCTCGGCACCGAGCTGGAACGGGCCGACGTGATCGCCGCCGAGGACACCCGGCGGCTGCGCCGCCTGACGCAGGGGCTGGGCGTGCACACCACCGGGCGCGTGCTCTCGTACTTCGAGGGCAACGAGTCCGCCCGCACCCCGGAGCTGGTCGAGGCCCTCCAGGCCGGCAAGCGGGTGCTCCTGGTGACCGACGCCGGGATGCCGTCGGTGTCCGACCCCGGCTACCGGCTGGTCGCCGCGGCGGTCGAGAAGGACATCAAGGTCACCGCCGTGCCCGGGCCGTCCGCCGTGCTCACCGCGCTCGCGATGTCGGGACTCCCGGTGGACCGCTTCTGCTTCGAGGGGTTCCTGCCGCGCAAGGCGGGCGAACGCCTCGGCCGGCTCCGCGAGGTCGAGGGCGAGCGGCGCACGCTCGTCTACTTCGAGGCCCCGCACCGGCTGGACGACACCCTCGCCGCGATGGCCGAGGTGTTCGGCGCGGACCGGCGGGCCGCGGTGTGCCGGGAACTGACCAAGACCTACGAGGAGGTCAAGCGCGGCGGGCTCGGCGCGCTCGCGCTGTGGGCGGCCGACGGAGTGCGCGGCGAGATCACGATCGTGGTCGAGGGCGCCCCGGCGGCGGCCCCCGGCGACGTGGACGCCGAGGAGCTCGTGCGCAGGGTACGGGTGCGCGAGGAGGCCGGGGAACGCCGCAAGGAGGCCATCGCGGCGGTCGCGACGGAGGCCGGCGTACCCAAGCGCGAGGTCTTCGACGCGGTCGTGGCGGCAAAGAATGCGACACAAAAGGTGCTGTAAGACGGTAAAGAGCTAACCTGAAAAGCAAAGCTCAGACCGCGCACCGGCGCCTTTGGGCATGACTGGCCCAAAGGCCGTCCAACACTGGACAGGACCTGATGCGCTCCCGCCCGAAGAGGCGTCCACTGGCAATGGCACCAGTGGAACAAGAGGAGCTGGCATGAGTGAGATCGCAGACACCCCGGTACCCGCACCCGTCGCCGTATCGGATGCCGTATCCACCGTCTCCACACCCGCCGTGCAGACCGTGCACGAGGCGTACTCCTTCGCGTGCATGAAGTGCGGGTACGGGTGGGAGCAGGCCTACGCGATAGAGCACCACATCGACGGCAAGGGTCAGCCCTTCATCATGTACACGGTGAAGGGGGAGCGGGTGCCCTCCCCGCTGTCCAACCCGACCTGCCTGAACTGCGGCGGCCACGTGGTACGGATCATGCGCGCCGGCCAGGTCTCCTCGGTGCTCGGCATGCTCGACCAGCTCTACCACCACCGCGTCGCACCCGGCATCGCCGGACCGGTGCCCGCGGGCGCCGACGTCCCGCGGACCCCGAAGCCGCGCAAGGCCGTGCCCTCGCACGACTCCCCGGGACCGGTCGCGATCGGCGCGCCCGAGCAGCGCCGGGGCTGGTTCGCCCGTCTGCTGGGGCGGCTGCGCCGGTCATAAGATCGGCCGTATGAGAAGCGAAGAGAAGCCGGGGGCCAAGGACGCGCCGCCACCCCTGCCCGAACCCCTCCGGGTGGCGGTGGCGGACTCGCACACCCACCTCGACATGCAGTCCGGCACGGTGGCCGAGGGCCTCGCCAAGGCCGCTTCGGTGGGCGTGACCACCGTCGTGCAGGTCGGCTGCGACGTGAAGGGCTCCCGGTGGGCCGCCGAGACGGCCGCCGCGTACGAGAACGTCCACGCGGCGGTCGCCCTGCACCCGAACGAAGCCCCCCGGATTGTGCACGGGGATTCCGACGGATGGTCCCGCCAGGGGGCGCGGGCGGGCGGCGGCGACGCGGCGCTGGACGAGGCGCTGGCCGAGATCGAGGCGCTGGCCGCGCTGGACCACGTCAAGGCGGTCGGCGAGACCGGGCTGGACCACTTCCGCACCGGGCCGGAGGGCATGGCCGCGCAGGAGCGTTCCTTCCGGGCCCACATCGAGATCGCCAAGCGGCAGGGCAAGGCGCTGGTCATCCACGACCGCGAGGCCCACGCCGATGTGCTGCGCGTGCTGCGGGAGGAAGGGGCGCCCGAGCGGACCGTCTTCCACTGCTACTCGGGGGACGCCGCGATGGCCCGGGAGTGCGCGGCCGCCGGCTACTACATGTCCTTCGCCGGGACCGTCACCTTCAAGAACGCCGCGCCGCTGCGCGAGGCCCTCGCCGTGGCCCCGCTGGAGCTGGTGCTGGTGGAGACCGACGCCCCGTACCTCACTCCCGCGCCGTACCGCGGACGGCCCAACGCGCCGTACCTCATTCCGCTGACGGTACGGGCGATGGCGGCGGTCCGCGGCATCGACGAGGACGCCATGGCCACGGCGCTGGCCGCCAATACGGCGCGC
Source organism: Streptomyces sp. NPDC059564 (assembly GCF_042735575.1). Classification (NCBI taxonomy): domain Bacteria; kingdom Bacillati; phylum Actinomycetota; class Actinomycetes; order Kitasatosporales; family Streptomycetaceae; genus Streptomyces; species Streptomyces sp. NPDC059564. Next base: position 60,001 of record NZ_JBHWBP010000011.1, read on the forward strand.
GCCTTCGACTACTGACACACCCGTTCGCCCGACACGCTGGGTAGTCGAACGGCTTTGGTGCGTGACGGCCGCTCCCGCTAGGGTGCCGTGCCCGAACCAGCCGGGGCCGGACCAGTGGAGCGAGCGACGTGAGCGAAACGCAGGGCAGTCACCGCCGTGCCTCCTGGCCGGAGCCGGACCGCGACCCCGGGTCCGGGCCCGGTGCGGGGCCCGCGGCCGGGCCCGGGCCGGAGCTCGGCACGGCACTCGCGGCGGGGTTCGGGCCGGTATCCGACGCGGACCTCGGGCCGGGGTCCGGGCCGGGGTCCGGAGCGCGCCCCGGGCCGGAGTTCGGCACCGGACTCGCGGAGGGTTACGGGTCGGCATCAGGGCCCGACGTAGGGCAGGGCTTCGGCGCGGTGCACCGAGCGTGGCACGGGGGGCAGCTCGG
>NZ_JBHWBP010000012.1:0-59815 GCF_042735575.1 Streptomyces sp. NPDC059564
ACACCACCCCCGCCCCCGGGGGGGGCGCGCGGGTGGTGTTGGGGGGGTTGTTGGGGCCAAACCCCCCGGCGCCCGGGGGGGCCGGCGCGGCCCCCCCGGGGGCCCCCCCCCGCTCAGGGGGGGGCTGCTAGGCCTTGGCTTCTGCCAGGAGCTTCTGGAGGCGGGAGACGCCCTCGACCAGGTCCTCGTCGCCCAGGGCGTAGGAGAGGCGCAGGTAGCCCGGGGTGCCGAAGGCCTCGCCGGGGACGACCGCGACCTCGGCCTCGTCCAGGATCAGGGCCGCCAGCTCGACGGAGGTCTGCGGGCGCTTGCCGCGGATCTCCTTGCCGAGGAGGCCCTTGACCGAGGGGTACGCGTAGAACGCGCCCTCGGGGGTCGGGCAGAAGACGCCCTCGATCTCGTTCAGCATCCGCACGATCGTCTGGCGGCGGCGGTCGAAGGCGGTCCGCATCTCGTGGACGGCGTCCAGGTTGCCGGAGACGGCGGCCAGCGCCGCGACCTGGGCCACGTTGGAGACGTTGGAGGTGGCGTGCGACTGCAGGTTGGTCGCGGCCTTCACGACGTCCTTGGGGCCGACGATCCAGCCCACGCGCCAGCCGGTCATCGCGTACGTCTTGGCGACGCCGTTGACGATGATGCACTTGTCGGCCAGCTCGGGGACGATCGCCGGCAGGGAGACGAACTTGGCGTCGCCGTAGACGAGGTGCTCGTAGATCTCGTCGGTCAGGACCCACAGGCCCTTGTCGGCGGCCCAGCGGCCGATCGCCTCCGCGTCGGCCTCGCTGTAGACGGCGCCCGTCGGGTTGGACGGGGAGACGAACAGGACGACCTTGGTGCGCTCGGTGCGCGCGGCCTCCAGCTGCTCGACGGAGACCCGGTAGCCGGTGGTCTCGTCGGCGACGACCTCGACCGGGACGCCGCCCGCCAGGCGGATCGACTCCGGGTAGGTGGTCCAGTAGGGAGCCGGGACGATGACCTCGTCACCCGGGTCGAGGATGGCGGCGAAGGCCTCGTAGATGGCCTGCTTGCCGCCGTTGGTCACCAGGATCTGGGAGGCGTCCACCTCGTAGCCCGAGTCGCGCAGCGTCTTCGCGGCGATCGCGGCCTTCAGCTCGGGCAGGCCGCCGGCCGGCGTGTAGCGGTGGTACTTCGGGTTGCGGCAGGCCTCGACCGCGGCCTCGACGATGTAGTCCGGGGTCGGGAAGTCGGGCTCGCCCGCGCCGAAGCCGATCACCGGGCGCCCGGCGGCCTTGAGGGCCTTGGCCTTGGCGTCCACGGCGAGGGTCGCGGACTCGGAAATGGCGCCGATACGGGCGGACACCCGGCGCTCGGAGGAAGGCGTTGCAGAGGTCATGCGGCCAATCGTCCCAGACGGCCGAGAAGCCCCGCACACCGTTTCAGGTACCGGACGGAGGACGTCCGGATGTCTTCTGTTCGACGTCAGGGCCCGGACCACGTACACTCACCTGTCGTTGGCCCTCGCCAGCCGCCCCAAAGCGTGAGCACTCCGTGCACCCGCTCGGATGCGGTAGGTTGGGGAACGCAAAGGGTCGTAGCTCAATTGGTAGAGCACTGGTCTCCAAAACCAGCGGTTGGGGGTTCGAGTCCCTCCGGCCCTGCTCCACACTCCTTCTCGGATGTGTGCGCAGGTACGTACTTCGATGCAACGCCGTGCGGCGCAACCGGGCGCGGCTACGGCCACGACCCGGATTCAGGTGAGAGACGTGACGGACGCCCTGGGCTCCATCGACATGCCTGACGCCGAGGACGACACTCGCGAGAAGAAGGCCCGCAAGGGCGGCAAGCGCGGCAAGAAGGGCCCTCTGGGCCGGCTCGCGCTGTTCTACCGCCAGATCGTCGCGGAACTCCGCAAGGTCGTATGGCCCACCCGTAACCAGCTCTCGACGTACACCACCGTGGTGATTGTGTTCGTCGTCATCATGATCGGTCTGGTGACCGTGATTGACTATGGGTTCCAGGAAGCCATCAAGTTCGTCTTCGGCTGATCCCCGCGGAGGGCGGCGCCTTGATGGGTGCCGCCCGTTTTCGCATGTTCGACCACCTTTTGTATCCAGGAAGAAGCAGCCACCGTGTCTGACCCGAACCTGAACGCGAGCCACGACTCCGTCGAGTCCGTCGAGGACGCGCTCGACATCGTCGAGGCGGCGGACGCGGACCGCGACGAAGTCGAGCTCGCCGACGCCGAGGCCGGTGGCGCTGCTGAGGAAGCCGCGCTCCACGTCGAGTCCGCCGCGGGCGAGGATGCAGACGACGCCGAGGCTGAGGACGACGCCGAGGTCGAAGAGGCCGAGGACGACGAGGACGCCGACGACGAGGGTGCCGCCGAGGCCGAGGCCGACGAGGAGGCCGAAGAGGCCGCCCCGGTCGAGCCCGCCGAGCCGGTCGACCCCATCCAGGCCCTCCGCGACGAGCTGCGCCTGCTCCCCGGCGAGTGGTACGTGATCCACACCTACGCGGGCTACGAGAAGCGCGTGAAGGCGAACCTGGAGCAGCGTGCCGTCTCGCTGAACGTCGAGGAGTTCATCTACCAGGCCGAGGTGCCCGAGGAAGAGATCGTCCAGATCAAGAACGGCGAGCGCAAGAACGTCCGGCAGAACAAGCTGCCCGGTTACGTTCTCGTCCGCATGGATCTGACGAACGAGTCCTGGGGCGTCGTCCGCAACACGCCTGGCGTCACCGGCTTCGTCGGCAACGCGTACGACCCGTACCCGCTGACCCTCGACGAGATCGTCAAGATGCTCGCCCCCGAGGCGCAGGAGAAGGCCGCCAAGGCCGCCGCGGAAGAGGCCGGCCTGCCCGCGCCCGCCGTCAAGCGCACCATCGAGGTCCTGGACTTCGAGGTCGGCGACTCGGTCACCGTCACCGACGGCCCGTTCGCCACGCTCCAGGCGACGATCAACGAGATCAACCCTGACTCGAAGAAGGTCAAGGGCCTCGTCGAGATCTTCGGCCGCGAGACCCCGGTCGAGCTGAGCTTCGACCAGATCCAGAAGAACTGACCCAGGTCTTCTGAGCGACGCTTCCGGACAGGTCAGATCGCCCCGCAAAGGGTGGTCTGACCTGCTCGGTTTTTAGCCCCGCGCCTATACCCGTTATCGTGGTGCGGTATGCCTCCATCCGGATGACCGGTTGGCGGCTGAAAACTCTCACTAGGACCCGGAGAGAGCAATGCCTCCCAAGAAGAAGAAGATCACGGGGCTTATCAAGCTCCAGATCAAGGCCGGTGCGGCCAACCCGGCTCCGCCGGTCGGCCCCGCGCTCGGTCAGCACGGCGTCAACATCATGGAGTTCTGCAAGGCCTACAACGCCGCGACCGAGTCGCAGCGTGGCATGGTCGTGCCGGTGGAGATCACGGTCTACGACGACCGTTCCTTCACCTTCATCACCAAGACTCCGCCGGCCGCGCGCCTCATCCTGAAGAGCGCGGGCGTGGAGAAGGGCTCCGGCGAGCCGCACAAGACCAAGGTCGCGAAGCTGACGCGTGACCAGGTCCGCGAGATCGCCACGATCAAGATGCCCGACCTGAACGCCAACGACATCGACGCCGCCGAGAAGATCATCGCCGGCACCGCGCGTTCGATGGGCATCACGGTCGAAGGCTGATTCAGCCACCCCAGCACCACAGTGGTAGGACCAAGCGCTGGTCCGCACCACGACTCCACGCCTGAAGTCACTACACAGGAGCAGAAGTGAAGCGCAGCAAGACTCTCCGCGCTGCGGACGCCAAGATCGACCGGGAGAAGCAGTACGCCCCGCTCGAGGCCGTCCGTCTCGCCAAGGAGACCTCCGCGACCAAGTTCGACAGCACCGTCGAGGTCGCCTTCCGCCTGGGTGTCGACCCGCGCAAGGCCGACCAGATGGTCCGTGGCACCGTGAACCTCCCGCACGGCACCGGCAAGACCGCCCGGGTCCTGGTCTTCGCGACCGGTGACCGTGCTGCGGCCGCGGAAGCCGCCGGCGCCGACATTGTCGGCGACGACGAGCTGATCAACGAGATCGCCAAGGGCAACCGCCTCAACGAGTTCGACGCCGTTGTCGCCACCCCGGACCTCATGGGCAAGGTCGGCCGCCTCGGCCGCGTGCTCGGTCCCCGTGGCCTCATGCCGAACCCGAAGACCGGCACCGTCACGATGGACGTCGCCAAGGCTGTCACCGAGATCAAGGGTGGCAAGATCGAGTTCCGCGTCGACAAGCACTCGAACCTGCACTTCATCATCGGCAAGGTCTCCTTCTCCGATGAGCAGCTGGTCGAGAACTACGCGGCGGCCCTGGACGAGATCATCCGTCTGAAGCCGTCCGCCGCGAAGGGCCGCTACATCAAGAAGGCCGCCCTGAGCACCACGATGGGTCCCGGCATCCAGCTGGACTCCAACCGCACCCGGAACCTCCTCGTCGAGGAAGACCCGGCTGCTGTCTGATCTCCGCTGAGCCCCCGGCTCATCTGAGGGACCGAAACGGGCCCCTCGCCCCCTTCACAGGGCGGCGAGGGGCCCGTTTTACGTGTTTCGGGCCACAAATGCCGAACTGGGCGGTAACCCGCGCGCGAGGGCCCGGCGGGGAAACGTAGGGTCGGCGTGAAAGCGAACGATCACACAGGGGTGGGGATCTCTATGTCTGCATACCGCAGGAAGGCCGCGGGCGCGGCGCTGGCCGCAGTGCTGCTCGTGGGCGGGGCCACGGCGTGCGAGAACGGCAAGAAGGACGACTCCGGCAAGGCCGCCGGAGCGCCGTCCGCGCAGCCCACCGCTGCGGTGGCGGGCGGTTCGGCCACCGAGGCCCTCACCGCGGCCTACAAGAAGACCTCGGACGCCAAGTCGGCCAAGGTGCGCATGACGATGAAGATGTCCGGCGCGCTCGGCGGCGAGAACATCGAGATGACCGGCGTCCAGGGATGGGACCCGCAGGTCATGGACATCACCATGAAGGGCGGGCTCGGCAAGTCCGGCATCGACTCCATGCGCATGGTCATGTCCGGGGACGTCATGTACATGGAGCTGCCGGCCGACTCGCCGATGTCCGCGGGCATCGACGGCAAGCGCTGGATGAAGCTCGACATGAAGGCCGCGGCCGAGGCCTCGGGAGACGCCGGGGCACTGAAGGAGCTCGGCGGCATGGGCGGCATGGGCGGCATGAGCGGGATGGAGCAGAGCCAGGACCCCGCCAAGCAGCTGGCCCTGCTGCTCGCCTCGCCGAACGTGAAGCTCGTCGGGTCCGAGAAGGTCGAGGGCGCCGACACCCAGCACTACAAGGGCACTCTGACCTTCGAGGAGATGCTCGCCGCGAACGAGGGCTCCAAGGCGCTGCCGGAGGCCGACCGCGCGAAGCTCACCGAGGCCATGAAGAAGGCCGGCATCAAGGGCTACGACATGGACGTCTGGGTGAACAAGGACGGCTACCCGGCCCGTATGAAGGTCGCCATCGGCACGCCCGGGGGCTCCCTCGACGTGGACGCCTCCTACTCGGACTACGCCGCGACGGCCACCGTCCGGACCCCGCCCGAGAACGAGACCCTCGACCTCTTCGCCATGCTCAAGGACCTCGGCGCCAAGGGCGCCGGCTCCGGAGCAGGGGCCTGACCAGCCCCGCAGTGCCTTTCGCGACACCAGAACCACCCATGGGGGAGAACCAATGAACACGGCTGTACTGACCCGGGCCGGCATCGCCGCGGCGGGGGCCGCACTGCTCGTGGGCGGCCTCACCGCCTGCGGGACCGACAAGGCCGAGGGGACGGCCGAGGGCAAGCCGGCGGCGGCGAAGGCGGAGACGCCGGCGGACGCGGTGAAGGCGTCCTACGTGAAGACGGCGGCCGCCAAGTTCGCCAAGTTCGAGATGACCATCACCCCGGGCAACGGCAAGGCCGAACAGCTCGCCGGCACGAAGGGCTGGTACCCGTCGAGCACCGGCATCGACGCCGGCGGCGCCGACGACCAGATCATGCTGGGCGACGTCATCTACACCCACTCGGACAAGCCCCTGGAGGGCAAGTCCTGGATGAAGATGAACCTGAACAAGGACGGCAAGCCCCGCTCCCGGTTCAACGACGACCCGGCCGACTACCTCGCCGTGCTCCTGGGCCAGCAGAAGCTGACGCTGGTCGGCACCGAGCAGACCGACGGCGGGGAGGCCCGGCACTTCAAGGGCAGCCTCACCAACGCCGACCTGCTCGCGGCGGACGAGTCCACCAAGGTGATGGAGGCGGCCAACCGGCAGTACCTCCACGAGGCGCTGAAGGACTACGTCAGCCTGGACGTGGACGTGTGGATCGGCAAGGACGGCTACCCCGTCCGCGTCGAGTCCGTGCAGGGCACCAAGGACCGCACGACGAAGATCTCGGCGAAGTTCTCCGGCTACGGCACGACCGCGCCGGTCACCGCGCCGCCCGCCGACCAGGTGGCCGACTTCGACGACGTGATGAAGGGCATCGACGACAAGCTCAAGGGCGTCGACGACACGCTGAAGGAGGCCGACCAGACCCTGAAGGACGCGGGGCTGGGCGGTCTCGGCGGCTCCTGAGTGCCTCGGGAGCGCCCGGAATTCCCGGGCGCTCCCGAGGCGATTTGCCTCGTACGGTTGCCTTCGCGTACGCTTCCGGAGAAGCCAAAGACCGCTGGTCGTTGCCGTGCTCGAAAGAGAACGGTGGCCGAAGGATTCGCTGCGAGCGGACGTCCTGCGCAGGTGTTCGAGGAAAGTTCCCGGAATTTCATTTCGGTTGAGCCGTGCCCCGTGCGCCATGCGCCGGGGCGTTTTGCTTGTCCAGCCCCTTCTGAGCGGTCCTCATCACCCGGAAGGAGGCCGACGCTCTATGGCAAGGCCCGACAAGGCTGCCGCGGTAGCCGAGCTCACGGACGCGTTCCAGAGCTCGAACGCCGCCGTGCTGACCGAGTACCGGGGTCTCACCGTCGCGCAGCTCAAGACGCTGCGTCGTTCGCTCGGTGAGAACGCCCAGTACGCCGTGGTGAAGAACACGCTGACCAAGATTGCGGCCAACCAGGCCGGGATCACCGCGCTGGACGAGCACTTCGCTGGTCCGACCGCGGTCGCCTTCATCACCGGTGACCCGGTGGAGTCGGCGAAGAGCCTGCGTGACTTCGCCAAGGACAACCCGAACCTCATCATCAAGGCGGGTGTCCTTGATGGTAAGGCGCTCACCGCCGATGAGATCAAGAAGCTTGCGGACCTCGAGTCCCGCGAGGTTCTGCTCAGCAAGCTGGCCGGCGCGTTCAAGGGCAAGCAGTCCCAGGCTGCCTCGCTCTTCCAGGCGCTGCCGTCGAAGTTCGTCCGCACTGCGGAAGCGCTTCGCGTCAAGCTCGCCGAGCAGGGCGGTGCCGAGTAATTCGGCTCGCGCACTGATCTACGCCGCCTAGTGCGTGGGTCGTAGCGGGCCGTTACGCCCGCCTCTCTATACATCCGGCACCTGCCGAATTAGTGGAAGGATCGCCCATCATGGCGAAGCTCTCTCAGGACGACCTCCTCGCCCAGTTCGAGGAGATGACCCTCATCGAGCTCTCCGAGTTCGTGAAGGCCTTCGAGGAGAAGTTCGACGTCACCGCCGCCGCGGCCGTCGCCGTTGCCGGTCCGGGTGCCCCGGTTGCCGCTGAGGCCGCTGAGGAGCAGGACGAGTTCGACGTCATCCTCACCGGTGCCGGCGACAAGAAGATCCAGGTCATCAAGGTCGTGCGCGAGCTGACCTCCCTGGGTCTGAAGGAGGCCAAGGACCTCGTGGACGGCGCCCCGAAGCCGGTTCTCGAGAAGGTCGCCAAGGAGGCCGCTGACAAGGCCGCCGAGGCCCTCAAGGCTGCCGGCGCTGGCGTCGAGGTCAAGTAACACCTCTGAGGCCGTCTGACGGCCTCTGCCAAGGGCGATCACCCGTAAGGGTGGTCGCCCTTTGGCGTACCCACAGTGCCTGACTTGCCCTGGTCTCGTTGGGGAGTAGGGTGATCATCGTTGCTCCTGAGCAGGGTCCCGAGATGATCCGCTCGGAGCACGGGGCCTTGACGAACGGCCAGCGGCGCGCAATTCTCAGAGCCGTCGCCAGCTCGGTCGGTCCGATCCGAGATCCGAGGCATGGATCGACTACGAAGAGGGCAGTACTGATACGCGCTCTGTGTGCGAGAGAGCGCCGCAGCGTTGGATGCAGGGTTGGTTCGAAACAACATGGGGAAGGCCTGTTGCCGGTTTCCGGAAACCTGGTCTGGACATCAGTGAGCCAAGTGGCTACACTGACCCTTTGCGCTGCCTGTTAGCTGACCCCTGCCCGTCGCCAGGGTCATGCCCACGCTTGAGCACACTTGATTGATACGCCCCGACCTGGTCTTTTCGTCCGGCAGGGGAGGCTCCGTCTTCTGTGTCGGCTGGGACCGGTACGCGCGTAGTGAGTCCGAGCCCTCGGAAGGACCCCCTCTTGGCCGCCTCGCGCAACGCCTCGACCAATACGAACAACGGTGCCAGCACCGCCCCGCTGCGCATCTCCTTTGCAAAGATCAAGGAGCCCCTCGAGGTTCCGAACCTCCTGGCGCTGCAGACCGAGAGCTTTGACTGGCTGCTCGGCAACGCCGCCTGGAAGTCCCGCGTCGAGTCGGCGCTTGAGAGTGGACAGGACGTCCCCACCAAGTCCGGTCTGGAAGAGATCTTCGAGGAGATCTCGCCGATCGAGGACTTCTCCGGGTCGATGTCGCTGACCTTCCGCGACCACCGTTTCGAGCCGGCGAAGAACTCTGTCGACGAGTGCAAGGACCGCGACTTCACGTTCGCGGCGCCGCTGTTCGTCACGGCCGAGTTCACGAACAACGAGACCGGAGAGATCAAGTCTCAGACGGTCTTCATGGGCGATTTCCCGCTCATGACCAACAAGGGCACCTTCGTCATCAACGGCACCGAGCGTGTCGTCGTGTCGCAGCTCGTCCGTTCCCCCGGTGTCTACTTCGACTCCTCCATCGACAAGACGTCCGACAAGGACATCTTCGCCGCCAAGATCATCCCGTCCCGGGGTGCCTGGCTCGAGATGGAGATCGACAAGCGCGACATGGTCGGTGTCCGCATCGACCGCAAGCGCAAGCAGTCCGTCACCGTCCTCCTGAAGGCTCTCGGCTGGACCACCGAGCAGATCCTCGAGGAGTTCGGCGAGTACGAGTCCATGCGCGCCACCCTGGAGAAGGACCACACCCAGGGCCAGGACGACGCGCTGCTCGACATCTACCGCAAGCTGCGTCCGGGCGAACCGCCGACCCGCGAGGCCGCTCAGACGCTGCTCGAGAACCTCTACTTCAACCCGAAGCGCTACGACCTCGCCAAGGTCGGCCGCTACAAGGTGAACAAGAAGCTCGGCGCGGACGAGCCGCTGGACGCCGGTGTGCTCACCACCGACGACATCATCGCGACGATCAAGTACCTCGTGAAGCTCCACGCGGGCGAGACCGAGACCACCGGTGAGTCGGGCCGTTCGATCGTCGTCGAGACCGACGACATCGACCACTTCGGCAACCGTCGTCTGCGCAACGTCGGCGAGCTCATCCAGAACCAGGTCCGTACGGGTCTGGCTCGTATGGAGCGCGTCGTCCGCGAGCGGATGACGACCCAGGACGTCGAGGCCATCACGCCGCAGACCCTGATCAACATCCGGCCGGTCGTCGCCTCCATCAAGGAGTTCTTCGGCACCAGCCAGCTGTCGCAGTTCATGGACCAGAACAACCCGCTGTCGGGTCTGACGCACAAGCGTCGTCTCTCGGCGCTGGGTCCCGGTGGTCTGTCGCGTGAGCGGGCAGGCTTCGAGGTCCGTGACGTGCACCCGTCGCACTACGGCCGCATGTGCCCGATCGAGACCCCTGAAGGCCCGAACATCGGTCTGATCGGCTCGCTCGCCTCCTACGGCCGCGTCAACGCGTTCGGTTTCGTCGAGACCCCGTACCGCAAGGTCATCGACGGCGTCGTCACCGACGACGTCGACTACCTGACGGCCGACGAGGAAGACCGCTTCGTCATCGCCCAGGCCAACGCCGGCCTGTCCGACGACATGCGCTTCACGGAGAACCGCGTACTGGTTCGCCGTCGTGGCGGCGAGATCGACTACATCGCCGGCGACGACGTCGACTACATGGACGTCTCCCCGCGCCAGATGGTGTCCGTCGCGACCGCGATGATCCCCTTCCTGGAGCACGACGACGCCAACCGTGCCCTCATGGGCGCGAACATGATGCGCCAGGCCGTTCCGCTCATCAAGGCGGAGGCCCCGCTCGTCGGCACCGGCATGGAGTACCGCTGTGCGGTCGACGCCGGTGACTCGATCCGTGCGGAGAAGGACGGTGTCGTCCAGGAGGTCTCGGCCGACTACATCACCGTCGCCAACGACGACGGCACGTACACCACGTACCGCGTCGCCAAGTTCTCCCGCTCGAACCAGGGCACCTCGGTCAACCAGAAGGTCATCGTCAACGAGGGTGACCGGATCATCGAGTCCCAGGTCCTCGCCGACGGTCCCGCGACCGAAGAGGGCGAAATGGCCCTCGGCAAGAACCTGCTCGTCGCGTTCATGCCGTGGGAAGGTCACAACTACGAGGACGCGATCATCCTGTCGCAGCGCCTCGTGCAGGACGACGTCCTCTCCTCGATCCACATCGAGGAGCACGAGGTCGACGCCCGTGACACCAAGCTCGGCCCCGAGGAGATCACCCGGGACATCCCGAACGTCTCCGAGGAGGTCCTCGCGGACCTCGACGAGCGCGGCATCATCCGCATCGGTGCGGACGTCGTCGCCGGCGACATCCTGGTCGGCAAGGTCACGCCCAAGGGTGAGACCGAGCTGACCCCGGAGGAGCGCCTGCTCCGCGCGATCTTCGGTGAGAAGGCCCGCGAGGTGCGTGACACCTCGCTCAAGGTTCCTCACGGTGAGATCGGCAAGGTCATCGGTGTCCGCGTCTTCGACCGCGAGGAGGGCGACGAGCTTCCTCCGGGCGTGAACCAGCTGGTCCGCGTCTACGTCGCCCAGAAGCGCAAGATCACCGACGGTGACAAGCTCGCCGGCCGCCACGGCAACAAGGGTGTCATCTCCAAGATCCTTCCGATCGAGGACATGCCCTTCCTTGAGGACGGCACGCCGGTCGACATCATCCTGAACCCGCTGGGTGTCCCGTCCCGAATGAACCCGGGACAGGTCCTGGAGATCCACCTCGGCTGGCTCGCCAGCCGCGGCTGGGACGTCTCCGGCCTGGCGGAGGAGTGGGCCGAGCGGCTGAAGGTCATCGGCGCCGACAAGGTCGCGCCGGGTACCAACGTCGCCACCCCGGTGTTCGACGGTGCGCGTGAGGACGAGCTCGCGGGCCTGTTCGAGCACACCATCCCGAACCGCGACGGTGACCGCCTGGTCCTCCCGTCCGGCAAGGCGCGTCTGTTCGACGGCCGCTCCGGCGAGCCGTTCCCGGACCCGATCTCCATCGGGTACATGTACATCCTCAAGCTCCACCACCTGGTCGACGACAAGCTCCACGCCCGTTCGACCGGTCCGTACTCGATGATCACGCAGCAGCCGCTGGGTGGTAAGGCACAGTTCGGTGGCCAGCGCTTCGGTGAGATGGAGGTGTGGGCGCTCGAGGCTTATGGCGCCGCTTACGCCCTCCAGGAGCTGCTGACCATCAAGTCCGATGACGTCACCGGCCGCGTGAAGGTCTACGAGGCCATCGTCAAGGGCGAGAACATCCCCGAGCCGGGCATTCCCGAGTCCTTCAAGGTGCTCATCAAGGAAATGCAGTCGCTCTGCCTCAACGTGGAGGTGCTGTCCTCGGACGGCATGTCCATCGAGATGCGCGACACCGACGAGGACGTCTTCCGCGCGGCGGAGGAGCTCGGTATCGACCTGTCCCGGCGTGAGCCGAGCAGCGTCGAAGAGGTCTGACGGGCCTGACGGGGGGCTCGCTCAAGAGCCCCCCGTCATCCCCGGGACCGTTCAGACCATGATTGAGACTCGACCCCGAAAGAGGGATTGACGCACAGTGCTCGACGTCAACTTCTTCGACGAGCTGCGGATCGGCCTTGCCACCGCGGACGACATCCGAACCTGGTCGCACGGCGAGGTCAAGAAGCCGGAGACCATCAACTACCGCACCCTCAAGCCCGAGAAGGACGGACTCTTCTGCGAGAAGATCTTCGGTCCTACCCGGGACTGGGAGTGCTACTGCGGTAAGTACAAGCGTGTCCGCTTCAAGGGCATCATCTGTGAGCGTTGTGGCGTAGAGGTCACGCGTGCCAAGGTGCGCCGTGAGCGGATGGGCCACATCGAGCTTGCCGCTCCCGTGACCCACATCTGGTACTTCAAGGGCGTCCCGTCGCGCCTGGGCTACCTGCTGGACCTCGCGCCGAAGGACCTCGAGAAGGTCATCTACTTCGCCGCGTACATGATCACGTTCGTGGACGACGAGCGCCGCACCCGCGACCTCCCGTCGCTGGAGGCGCACGTCTCCGTCGAGCGCCAGCAGATCGAGAACCGCCGTGACGCGGACCTCGAAGGCCGTGCCAAGAAGCTCGAGACCGACCTGGCCGAGCTTGAGGCCGAGGGTGCGAAGGCCGACGTACGCCGCAAGGTGCGCGAAGGTGCCGAGCGCGAGATGAAGCAGCTGCGTGACCGCGCCCAGCGCGAGATCGACCGCCTCGACGAGGTGTGGGCCCGCTTCAAGAACCTCAAGGTCCAGGACCTGGAGGGCGACGAGCTCCTGTACCGCGAGCTGCGTGACCGCTTCGGCACGTACTTCGACGGCTGCATGGGCGCCGCCGCGCTGCAGAAGCGCCTGGAGTCCTTCGACCTCGACGAGGAGGCCGAGCGCCTCCGCGAGATCATCCGTACCGGCAAGGGCCAGAAGAAGACCCGTGCGCTCAAGCGCCTCAAGGTCGTCTCCGCGTTCCTGCAGACCAGCAACAAGCCCAAGGGCATGGTTCTGGACTGCGTGCCGGTGATCCCGCCGGACCTGCGTCCGATGGTGCAGCTGGACGGTGGCCGCTTCGCGACCTCCGACCTGAACGACCTGTACCGCCGCGTGATCAACCGCAACAACCGTCTGAAGCGTCTCCTCGACCTCGGTGCCCCCGAGATCATCGTGAACAACGAGAAGCGCATGCTTCAGGAGGCCGTGGACGCCCTCTTCGACAACGGTCGTCGTGGTCGTCCGGTGACCGGTCCCGGTAACCGTCCGCTGAAGTCCCTGAGCGACATGCTCAAGGGCAAGCAGGGTCGATTCCGTCAGAACCTCCTCGGCAAGCGCGTGGACTACTCCGCGCGTTCCGTGATCGTCGTCGGTCCGCAGCTGAAGCTGCACCAGTGTGGTCTGCCCAAGGCCATGGCGCTGGAGCTCTTCAAGCCGTTCGTGATGAAGCGCCTGGTCGACCTGAACCACGCGCAGAACATCAAGTCGGCGAAGCGCATGGTCGAGCGTGGCCGTACGGTCGTCTACGACGTGCTCGAAGAGGTCATCGCCGAGCACCCGGTTCTCCTGAACCGTGCGCCCACGCTGCACCGCCTCGGCATCCAGGCCTTCGAGCCCCAGCTGGTCGAAGGCAAGGCCATCCAGATCCACCCGCTCGTCTGCACCGCGTTCAACGCGGACTTCGACGGTGACCAGATGGCCGTGCACCTGCCGCTCTCCGCGGAGGCGCAGGCCGAGGCCCGCATCCTGATGCTGTCCTCGAACAACATCCTCAAGCCGGCCGACGGCCGTCCGGTCACGATGCCGACCCAGGACATGGTCCTCGGTCTGTTCTTCCTGACCACCGACGGTGAGCTCCGCGACGTCAAGGGCGAGGGCCGCGCGTTCGGCTCCACGGCCGAGGCGATCATGGCGTTCGACAACGGCGAGCTCGCGCTGCAGTCGTCCGTCGACATCCGCTTCCCGGTGGGCACCATCCCGCCGCGCGGCTGGGTGGCGCCGGTCGCCGAAGAGGGCGAGCAGGAGTTCCAGCCGGGTGACAGCTTCCGTCTGAAGACCACGCTGGGTCGTGCGCTCTTCAACGAGCTGCTGCCCGAGGACTACCCGTTCGTCGACTACTCGGTGGGCAAGAAGCAGCTCTCCGAGATCGTCAACGACCTGGCGGAGCGCTACCCCAAGGTCATCGTGGCGGCGACGCTCGACAACCTGAAGGCGGCCGGCTTCCACTGGGCGACCCGTTCGGGCGTCACCGTGGCCATCTCCGACGTCGTCGTTCCCGAGGCGAAGAAGGAAATCGTCGCGGGCTACGAGGCCAAGGACGAGAAGGTCCAGAAGCAGTACGAGCGCGGTCTGATCACCAAGGAAGAGCGCACTCAGGAGCTCATCCAGATCTGGACGCAGGCGACCAACGAGGTCGCCGAGGCGATGAACGCGAACTTCCCCAAGACGAACCCCATCTTCATGATGGTTGACTCGGGTGCCCGAGGAAACATGATGCAGATGCGACAGATCGCCGGTATGCGTGGTCTGGTGTCGAACGCGAAGAACGAGACCATCCCGCGTCCGATCAAGGCGTCCTTCCGTGAGGGCCTCACCGTTCTGGAGTACTTCATCTCCACGCACGGTGCCCGTAAGGGTCTGGCGGACACCGCCCTGCGTACCGCCGACTCGGGTTACCTCACCCGTCGTCTGGTGGACGTCTCGCAGGACGTCATCATCCGCGAGGAGGACTGCGGCACCGAGCGCGGCCTCAAGCTCAAGATCGGTGTCAAGGACGAGGCGGGTGTCCTCCGCAAGGCGGACGACGTCGAGACCTCCGTGTACGCCCGCATGCTGGCCGAGGACGTCGTCATCGACGGCAAGGTCATCGCGCCGGCGAACGTGGACCTCGGCGACGTGCTCATCGACGCCCTCATCGCGAACGGCGTCGAGGAGGTCAAGACCCGCTCGGTCCTGACCTGCGAGTCCGCGGTCGGCACCTGTGCCTTCTGCTACGGCCGCTCGCTGGCCACCGGCAAGCTGGTCGACATCGGTGAGGCGGTCGGCATCATCGCCGCCCAGTCCATCGGTGAGCCCGGTACCCAGCTGACGATGCGTACCTTCCACACCGGTGGTGTGGCCGGTGACGACATCACGCAGGGTCTGCCGCGTGTCGTCGAGCTCTTCGAGGCCCGTACCCCGAAGGGTGTCGCCCCGATCTCCGAGGCCGCCGGCCGCGTGCGGATCGAGGAGACCGAGAAGACGAAGAAGATCGTCATCACGCCCGACGACGGCAGCGAGGAGACGGCCTTCCCGATCTCCAAGCGCGCCAAGGTCGTGGTGTCCGAGGGCGAGCACGTCGAGGTGGGCCAGAAGCTCACCGCGGGTGCCACCAACCCGCACGACGTGCTGCGCATCCTCGGCCAGCGCGCCGTCCAGGTCCACCTGGTCGGCGAAGTCCAGAAGGTCTACAACTCGCAGGGCGTGTCGATCCACGACAAGCACATCGAGATCATCATCCGGCAGATGCTGCGCCGCGTGACGATCATCGAGTCCGGCGACGCGGAGCTCCTGCCGGGCGAGCTCGTCGAGCGCTCGAAGTTCGAGACCGAGAACCGTCGTGTGGTCACCGAGGGCGGTCACCCCGCCTCCGGCCGTCCGCAGCTGATGGGTATCACCAAGGCCTCGCTGGCGACGGAATCCTGGCTGTCGGCCGCCTCCTTCCAGGAGACGACCCGAGTCCTGACGGATGCGGCGATCAACGCCAAGTCCGACAGCCTCATCGGCCTCAAGGAGAACGTCATCATCGGTAAGCTCATCCCGGCCGGTACGGGTCTGTCCCGCTACCGCAACATCCGGGTCGAGCCCACCGAGGAAGCCAAGGCCGCGATGTACTCGGCCGTCGGCTACGACGACATCGACTACTCGCCCTTCGGCACCGGCTCCGGCCAGGCTGTCCCGCTGGAGGACTACGACTACGGCCCGTACAACGGCTGAGTCGCAGCAGAGCAGTAACCGCAGGGCGGTCACCCGAGAGGGTGGCCGCCCTGCGGCGTTCACCGGCCCCGTGTCGGCACCAGGTACGGCTGGAGGCGGTGCAGGCGGGTGCGGTGGTGTGGATGCGGGGAGAGCATCAGCCGCAGTGTGCTCGGTGCGTCCTCCTCCGGTTCCACGGCGAGGACCTCGGCGAGCTGGGGTGCGAAGCCCAGCGCCGCCGCGTGCCGGTCCGCCCGCAGTTCCGCACGTCGGCCCACGGCGGCCGTCAGGAACGGGAGAGCCACCAGGAGCAGCGGCAGTCCGAAGGTCAGGGTCAATGCCCGGTACGAGACGCACCCCAGGATGGCCAGGATGGCGAGGGCGGCGGGCACGGACACGCGTTTCGCGCCGCGCAGCGCGGAGCGTGCGGCGGTTACCAGAGCCAGCCCCAGAAGCCGGCCCGGGAGGGCGTACCACCAGCTGAGCAGCCGTGTCCAGGTGTGACCGGCGGTGTGGTGCCCCAGCTCGTGGGCGAGGACCGCCGCCAGCTGCGAGGTGGACAGGGTTTCCAGGGAGTGGCGCGTGACGATCACGAGGTGTCCACCGGCCGACGTGGCGGTCACCTCCGCGCTCTCCTCGATCCACAGGGCGTACCGGCTGCCTTCCACCCCGGCCCGGGCCGTCACCTCGCGCCATACGGGTGCCAGTACGGCGACCTCGTGGGGCAGCGGATGCTTCAGATGGAGCAGGTACCGGGCGAGCAGCGTCTCGGTCGGCCGGTGGAGGCCCAGGACACCGGCCGCCAGCCAGAGAGCCGCGGGTATCCAGTACGGGACTCCCGAGGCTGATTCCAGCCCCCGGCTCAGCAGCAACACGATCAACAGACTGAAGGCGATGCCGGGCAACTGCAGGACGAGTCCGCCGACGGCCGTGAGGTCGGTGGTGCGCTGGTGTGCCCGGTAGTGCACGCGGGTGCCCGGAGCATGCCGGTAGTCGAGGTCGTCGTCGCGCTCGGGGGGCTTCCGCATGGTCATTCCCTGCCCGGCTCGACCGGGGTCCGGCCGTAGCCGGGAGGCAGGTCTCGGGAAGGGGACTCGTCCGTGACCTCGGGCTCGGCGGAGGCCGTACTGCCCGGGAGCCGCTGGGTGAGTACTTCGTTCAGCGTGCGGAATGCGTGCCGGCGGGGCTCGGCCAGCTCGTGGGTCTCTGCCTCGGCCTTGTCGAACAGTTTCGTGACCAGTTGCAGCTGGGCCGTGACCAGGCTCTGCTGGTCCGCGCGGAGGTTGGCCATCACGAGTTGGGTGTCCTCGGGGTGCTGGCTCAGGTACCAGGCCAAGGCCTTCACTCCGCCCTCCTCCAAGTGCTCCTGGTAGAGCTCGATCTTCTCCGCGCGCAGGCGCAGCAGGGCGGCCCGTCGCCGTTCCTCCGCGGCGTCGGCCTGTTCCCCGAGCACATGGCCGAGGATCTGCTCGCTGTTCTGGTGCTGGATGCCCTGCATGCGGATCTCGTGGTCGATCGCTTCCTGGTTCCGGTGCAGGCGCAATGTCCATGAGGCCTTCAGCCCCGCGCAGGCCCCCAGCGGAGTCCAGGCGGTGGCCGCCTTCAGCAGTTCCGCCTCGGCGATCGCGCTGTCGGTCACGGAGTGGTGGCGTGAGATGCCCCGGGCAGACTGTTCCAGCTCCTCCAGCAGCAGGCGGGGAACGTCCCGGAGGCCGCTGCCGACGAATCGGACCGGATCGCTTACCCGCCACCGCAGGTCCACGTCCGCCTGGAACTCCAAGGCGTCGTTCGAGCTGGGGAGGCTCAGCCCGGCCCGGACGGGGTGGAGGCCCATGTCCACCTCGTACACGGCGCTGTAGCGGCTGGTGGCTCTCGGGCGGTGCGGTGGACGGAAGACCACGTATTCGCCCTGCTTGGTCGCATAGACCAGACAGTGGTCGAAGCGGGTCAGGCGCTTGCGGCGCAGGTCCAGGCGAGCGAGCTGGCGGACGCTGATCACCGGGTCGATCAGCTCGGTGTGGCGGTCGGCGGTCTGTAACCAGTCGAAGGCGGTCGGAGACATCGTTTTCTCCTTGGGATCAGGTCAGGTGCAGGGCTGTGAGCAGGCTGTCGGCTACCGGCGGCCTTGGCCCACCGTCGTCCCCACGGACCGTCTGGAGGAGGTGCACGATGCGCTGCTCCTCTGTCTCGTCCGTGATCAGCGAGGGCAGTAGCTCCGCGAGTGCCCATTCGGCTTCCCTGTCCGCGTCGGCGGCCAGAACCCAGGTGGTGAGGACGCGGAGGGCATCGAGGGTGAACGCCCGGTCTCCGAGGGCGGACCTCCAGAGCCGGCGGATCGCTTCGGCCGCAGGATCCAGGTCCAGGCGGCTCCGCGCGTACCCGCGCAGGATCAGGGGGTGGTGGTCGTTGCCTTCCTCGGTGTGCCGGCAGGCGCCGAGGAACCCTCGCACGGAGAGTTCGAAGACCGACGGGTGGTCGTCCAAGGTGCGCAGCACCTCGGCGAACACGCGTGGGGCGGCCGGGGACAGGAGCAGCAGTTCGACCGACTGGGCGAGCTCGCCTGCCAGGGGATGTTCGGTCTCCGGGTCGTACTGCTTGCGTGCCTGAACGCGCAGCGCGGTGAGTGCGGCCTCGGGACGCTCGTCTCCCACCAGGCCCTGGGCCCGTATGCCCACCCAGGAACGACGCGGGTCCTCGTCCGCGGTCCAGCCGTCGATGATCCGGAGGATGTTCGGGGTGCGGGCGCGGTGGGCGAGGACGAGGGCGCTCACCGCTCCGATCCGGTGCTGAGGGTTTCTGGAGACGGTCCAGGGCTCGATGACCAGTGCCATCGCGGACGGGAGATCCGTGGAGGCCAGTGCCGCCACCGTCGCCGCGGCACGGGTACGGACGAACGAGCGTCCGTCCTCGGTGAGCTGTCCGAGCCACTCAACCAGGGCGGGGCGGGCCGACGGGTGCCCGGTCCATACCTCGCGCAGCAGCACGAAGGCGGTGCGATCGTCCCAGAACGCTGCCTTCTGCTGGCGGACCGGGCCCCATTCGGTGTGCTCCTCGGCGGGATAGGGGCGGGCACGGGCGAGCCGGAGCCGGTGGCCGATGTGGGTACCGAAGACGGGCACGGCCTTGGGCAGGGACGAGTTCGTGGTCTGCTGCAGGGCCTGGAAGAGGAGGTCGCTGAGTTCGGCCGTGAGGGCGTACGGGCCGTCGTTGAACGCGGCGAGAGCAATGAGGAAGGCCTTCTCCCGGAGGTGCAGCGCGTCCTCGTCCGTCTCGAACCACTCCTGGACCTGCCGGGCGAGGAGCTCCAGCGAAGAGTTCTGGAGGGTCCTTTCATCGATCCCGCCCAACGCGAACCGGCTGAGTTCCGCGGCGTACGCGACGATCTCGCGAGGTTGGTGTCTGCGTGGCAGGAAGTCGGACACCGCGGCCAGCCCCATGAGCCGGTGTGTGGCGTCGAGCCCCGTCATCCGCTTCAGGTGTGACCGGAGGAGGGAGGAGGCCGTGGGCGGCTCCCAGGACCAGGTGCGCACGTCATCGTCGAGCCACGGCCGCAGCCCCGTGGTGATCACGAGGAAGCCGCCGTGGTCCCGTAAATGGGCACGGAGCGCGAACAGGTGGGTGTCGCGCAGGGGCTGATCGCGGCTGGTCACCATGTCGCACAGGACGTATCCGGTGGCCTTGCCCTCGGCCAGCGCGGGGAGCAGTTCCCCCGGGCGGGTCTCCCGGTCCAGGGAGTGCACCGGCGTAGCACCGAGCCGCCGCAGCAGCATCAGGGCCGCGGTGCGTCGCCCGGTGCAGGGGGCGCCGGTCAGTACCAGGACCCGTTCGTTGTCGAGCCGCTCCAGCAGTTCGTCGAACGGGGTTCCCTCGGTGACGAAGGTGAGGGCGAGATCGTCCAAGACCTTGGCCGGATACTCGCCGGTCGCCTGTGCGGTTGCGGATCGGCCGAAGTGGAAGTGGTTCTGGACCACATCGCCGTTGACCTGGTCGGCGAACACCCCGCGGTTCACACCGTCGAACTGCAGCTTCGGTGCGTGCCGGTTGATGTCCCGCTGAGTGTCCCAGGCTGCCTGAGGCCGTTGCTCCTCCTCAGGGGCTTCCGTATCACCCTGCTTCGCATCTCCCGGCTCGGTGCCTTCGGGCTTGTCCTCCGGCGCGGCCTTCTGGTCCGGCTGATCGCCGGGCGCGGGTGACGTCATGCGGGTTCACCCGGTCCGCCACCGTGGAACGAGATGCCCCCGTTGATGGTGCCGCTCTGGATGACCGTTCCGATCCGCGCGCCGACGATGCCGTTGTTCGTGCCCTGGAAGCTGACCGTGCTGCCGCCGGGGGCGTCTTCGGAACCCGCGGGCACCGCAGCCTGCGGTGCCGACGGGGCGGCGGTCGGCAGGGGCCCGTGCAGCCAGGCCTTCAGCGGGCCGTTCTTGCTGTCGACCGTGACTTGGTGGAAGGCGTCGGCCGGGATGCCGGTGTGATCGTGCCGCACGATGCCCGCGTACACGGATTCGGACACGCAAAGGGCGATGTCCCCGGTCCGCTCGCGCAGTGCGGCCCGAAGCGCCTCGGCGTCGAGCAGTCGGCACGCGTGGTTGAGGTCGGAGCCGACCCAGCCGTCGACGGCGTCGACCGTGACGAATCCCGTGGCCACCACCGCGCGCAGTCTGATCTGGGCCGTGCTGGAAGCCATCCGGTTCACGGCCCGCAGCTGGGACGGCGCTTCGGTGAGCAGGACGCGCAGGAGTGCGGTCAGCGGGGCGTTCGCGTCGATCATCACCAGCACGCCGTCACCCCGGTCGGCGCGCAGGTGGTGGGTCTGGTCGATGCCCGCGGCCTGCAGGACGCGTTCTACGACGTCGTAGAGCATGCGCCGCAGGTACGCCTGTTCTACGTCGTCCCGGTCACTGAACTTTTCGATGTCGAGCAGGAGCAGGTTGCGGTTGAGCGGGTCGGTCATGACTGCCTCTCGTGAGTCGCGTGCTGTGCGGAACAGCGTGCGGGCACGGGAGACGCGAGTGTGAGGGCAGATGACGCACTGGGAGTGTGACCGTGTGCACTGACCGCTCAGGCGCCCGGGCGGCCGATCCGCCGCAGGACGTCCGGTCGTACGATCACGAGCGCACGGCGGCCGGTGCTCACGACACCCCGGTCGCGGAGGTCCTTCAGTTGCCGCTGCACCATCTCGCGCGAGGCCCCGACCGCACCTGCGAGCTCCTGTTTGGTGAGCGGGACGGTGATCTCCACGCCGTCGTCGGTGCGACGGCCGTGCGTTCGGGCGAGGTCGAGGAGAAGCGTGGCCAGGCGCTCCCGGACGCTCATCGAAGCGAACTCCAGTTGCCGCCGATCGCCGGAACGCGTGCGGTCGGCGGTGAGGCCGAGGAGGGTGAGAGCCACCGAGGGGGAGCGCGCGATGAACTCGCGGAAGGTGCGGTGATCGATGGCCGCGGCCCTGACCGGTTCCAGGGCAGTGACGGTCGCCGACCGGGGACGGCCGGTCACGGCCGACGATTCGCCGACGATGTCGCCGGGTCCGCGCAGGGCGAGGAGGCCCTGATAGCCACTGGGCGCGGAGGCTGTGACCTTGGTCCATCCGGTGAGGATGAGCAGCACGTGCGTCGACGGCTCGTGCTGCTGGATCAGCGGAGCCCGGGGATCGAACGCCAGCTCGCGGCCCAGCTTCCGTAAGGCGGTGGCGTCTTCCAGCTCCAGCCGGGCCAGGAAGGGGACGCGATCGTCCAGCCCTCCGTCGCCCGGGAGATAACCCGAATCCATGCGAGTCCCCCGATCATTCCGGCCAGCCAATGTACTCACCCTGCGGCTTCGTGGGCTGCGGAAACAGCGGGATTGGCCCTGAAGAGACGGTCAGCCTGTCCGGGGTCCCCGGCGGCGGCGGAGGTAGGGCGTGGTGGTGGCCGAGGCCAGGGTGAGGAGGGCCAGGGTGGCGGCGGCCAGGCCTGGGGTGAGGCCCTTGGGGGTGAAGGTGCAGGAGAGCTTTTCCGTGCCCGGGGGGAGGGGGACCGCGACCAGGCCGTGGAAGGGGCGGAGCGGGGCGTCGCACTGCCAGCCCGGGACGGCCGTCATGGCGAAGACGGCGGTGCCCGTGGCGCCCTTCGGGAGGGTGGCCTCGATGGTGTGGCCGCCCGCGGTGACCTTCGTGGCGCCGGTGGCGGTCAGGTGGCCGACCGCCGTGTCGAGGGCGGCGCGGTCGAGGCAGCTGATGGGGTGGCGGCCGGCGGTGGCGTTCGCCGTACGGGTGTCGACGGTGACCTCCAGGCGGCCGGACGCGGGGACCGGGCCCAGGGGCAGGACGCCGCTCATGCGGTCCTCCAGGGGGAGCCGGGTGGCTCCGGCGCGGAGGGTGCCGTAGAGCTCGGGGGAGTACCAGTAGGCCTCGGAGCCGGGGGTGCACTGGGCGGCGTACGTCTGCTCGGTGGCGGTGCCGCCCCGGGTGACCTCGGGGACGTCGTAGACGGTGGCGCCGAGGACGGTCTCCTGGCGGGCGTAGACGCTGTCGGCGGGGTTCGGGGAGGTGTACCCCGTGGTGCGGACCGTGACCAGCGGCGGCGCCGGGAACTTCGAGGCGGTCCAGGTGCCCGGGGCGGCGCCGGGGCGGACCCGGGCGCCGATCGAGAAGATCGCGTCGAGCACCGGGTTGTCGGCGCCGAAGAAGGTCCGGCCGTCGTTCTTGTAGCCGTAGCCGAGGGGTTCGAGGGCCTGGTACGTGGCCTCGGGCAGGTAGCTGCTGTAGTACTGCGGGCCCTCCGCCTGGAGGGCGAGGGCGTCGTTGTACGAGGTCTGCGGCGCGCCCGAGTCCGTCCGGTAGGCGGGCCAGCCGTCCACCCCTCGGACGGCCTCGTGGTGGTCGGTGATCGACCGGCTGGAGGTGGCGGCCGGCTTCGCCCAGCGCTCGCGCGCCCGGCGGGCGTCGGCGTTGGCCGCGGCGACGGTGGACTCCGCGAACACCACGCCGACCATCAGGACCGCCGCCACGGGGATCAGGACGCGGCGCTTCCCGCCCAGCGCGAGCAGGACCAGGGCCAGCAGGGAGACCGCTCCGCCGCCCAGGACGGCCGGCCAGGTCCAGCCGCCGAAGTCGTCGGTGTGGCGCAGCACGAAGGTGGCCACGACCAGCAGCGCGGCGGCGAGGGCCAGGTGGAGCGGGCGCGGCCGGTGGGCCAGCGCCAGCCAGGCCACGATGACCACCATGCCGCTGAAGACGAAGGCCTCGCGGTACGGATTGCCGTTCGGGACCGCCAGCCCGTGCCACACGTACTGGGTCGGCGGGAACTGGAAGGAGGCGACGACGAGCAGGGTCGCGGCCGCCCACACCAGCCGGGTCTTCTTCGCGATGGCCGTGTTGAAGAGGAAGCTGCCCGCCAGGATCAGCCCCAGCGAGGCGACGTACAGGCGCGGCCGGCCGCCCCACAGGTGGGTGGCCGGGAGCATCCCGGCCAGGAAGACCTCGATCCGCACCGGGTCGAAGGCGGCGGCCTTCGTGGGCTGCGCCGCGCCGCTGGACAGGAACGACGGCAGGAGGAGCGGCAGGGTCAGGAGGATGCCCACCGCCGCCGCCGAGGCCGCCCGCCACAGGGCGCGCAGCCGCTGCGCGCCGGTCAGGTCCAGGGTGACGAGCCGGACGGCCAGCAGGACGCAGGCGGCCATCGTGGCCATCATGGCGGTGTAGAAGTTCCCGTACCAGGCGAGGGCGACGAACAGCGCCACGCCCGGCCAGCGGCGCCCCTCCAGGCACCATTCGACGGCGATGCCGAGGAGCGGGAGCGCGACCAGGCCCCACAGCCACATCGGGATGTAAGAGGCGTCGCTGAGCGCCCACCCGCACAGTCCGTACGTCGCCCCGAGCACGCCGCGCTGCCACCACGGGCCGGGGTGCAGCTTGCCGAGGTAGACGGTCATCAGGGCGGCTGCGGTGCCCATCGTGACCGGCGTGATCGCGAAGACGGCCAGGTCCACGTGCTCGCGCGGGACCAGCACGGCCAGCCAGGAGAACGGGTTGCCGAGGTAGGTGTAGTAGTCGGACAGGAACTGCTGTCCGAAGCCGCCGCGCCAGCTGAACAGGACGTCGCCGGCGGCCTGGCCGTGGACCAGGTCCCACAGGGCGCGGTGGAAGGGCACGTACTGGTTGGCCTGGTCGTTGATGGCCCGGCCGGTGTTGCCGAAGGGGAAGCCGCCGCGGGCCGCCCAGGCCGCGCAGAAGGCGCCCGAGGTGACGAGGAAGGCCAGCAGGGGCCCGTAGAGGCGGGTCAGCCGCCCGGCACGGCGTGGGGACCCGGGGGTCCGGCCGCCGCCGGGGGGCGGCGGGGTGTCCGCCGTCGTCGGCTCCGTGGTGACCGTCCCCAATGTCCTGCTCCTGGCGCTCGTACGTATTTGGTCTGACTCGCTGGGATTCGCTGGCAGTGTAGTTCGCCCGCTCTACCACGCCGGCGTGACGACCGCACGGCCACCCCGGCTCGAGGGGCCCACGCCCGTGTGGCGCCTGAGCTGTGAGGCCGCTTGAGCCGGGGCGGTGAGGCTTATGTTTTGACCGGAGTGGATGCGGTGGGTACGCTCAGACCTTGTGCCTGGGGTGTGCCTGGGCTCCCGTGCGTGTCCATCAACCGCATGCGAGCCCGCATCGGCCACCGCGATCCATGCGTTTCCGTGCTTGCGCGGAGGTCCGCCGGATCCGACACACCCGACCGCGTGGGTCGGCAAATGTTCCAGGTTAGCTTCACTACACGGCACACAGAAACCGGAGAAGTAGTGCCTACGATCCAGCAGCTGGTCCGTAAGGGCCGGCAGGACAAGGTCGAGAAGACAAAGACCCCCGCGCTTGAGGCTTCGCCCCAGCGTCGCGGCGTCTGCACGCGTGTGTTCACGACCACCCCGAAGAAGCCGAACTCGGCGCTGCGTAAGGTCGCGCGTGTGCGTCTGACCTCTGGCATCGAGGTCACCGCTTACATTCCGGGTGAGGGACACAACCTGCAGGAGCACTCGATCGTGCTCGTGCGTGGTGGCCGTGTGAAGGACCTGCCGGGTGTTCGTTACAAGATCATCCGCGGTGCGCTTGACACCCAGGCTGTCAAGAACCGCAAGCAGGCCCGCAGCCGCTACGGCGCCAAGAAGGAGAAGTAAGAATGCCTCGTAAGGGCCCCGCCCCGAAGCGCCCGGTCATCATCGACCCGGTCTACGCATCTCCTCTGGTGACCTCGCTCATCAACAAGATCCTCCTGAACGGCAAGCGCTCCACCGCCGAGCGCATCGTTTACGGCGCCATGGAAGGCCTCCGCGAGAAGACCGGCAACGACCCGGTCATCACGCTGAAGCGCGCGCTGGAGAACGTCAAGCCGTCCCTCGAGGTCAAGTCCCGCCGTGTCGGTGGCGCGACCTACCAGGTTCCGGTCGAGGTCAAGCCGGGTCGCCAGTCGACCCTGGCGCTCCGCTGGCTCGTGGGTTACTCCCGCGCCCGCCGCGAGAAGACCATGACCGAGCGCCTGATGAACGAGCTTCTCGACGCCTCGAACGGCCTCGGTGCGGCCGTCAAGAAGCGCGAGGACACGCACAAGATGGCCGAGTCCAACAAGGCCTTCGCGCACTACCGCTGGTAGTCCCAACCCACATCGAGACCGAGAGAAGACTGAGCCGATATGGCTACCACTTCGCTTGACCTGGCCAAGGTGCGCAACATCGGCATCATGGCTCACATCGACGCGGGCAAGACGACCACCACCGAGCGCATCCTGTTCTACACCGGTGTGTCTTACAAGATCGGTGAAGTCCACGACGGCGCTGCCACGATGGACTGGATGGAGCAGGAGCAGGAGCGCGGCATCACGATCACGTCTGCCGCGACGACCTGCCACTGGCCGCTCGAGGACGTCGACCACACCATCAACATCATCGACACCCCGGGTCACGTTGACTTCACCGTCGAGGTGGAGCGTTCGCTCCGCGTCCTCGACGGCGCCGTCACCGTGTTCGACGGTGTCGCCGGTGTGGAGCCGCAGTCCGAGACCGTTTGGCGTCAGGCGGACCGCTACGGCGTGCCGCGCATCTGCTTCGTCAACAAGCTCGACCGTACCGGTGCCGAGTTCCACCGCTGCGTCGACATGATCGAGTCCCGCCTCGGCGCGGTCCCGATCGTCATGCAGCTGCCGATCGGTGCCGAGGCCGACTTCCAGGGTGTCGTCGACCTCGTCACCATGAAGGCGTTCGTCTGGTCCGCCGAGGCGACCAAGGGCGAGATGTACGACATCGTCGACATCCCCGCCACGCACACCGAGGCCGCCGAGGAATGGCGCGCCAAGCTGGTGGAGCAGGTCGCCGAGAACGACGACCAGCTCATGGAGCTGTTCCTGGAGGGCGTCGAGCCCACCGTCGAGCAGCTGCACGACGCCGTGCGTCGCATCATCATCGGTTCCGGCAAGGGCACGGGCGCCACGATCACCGCGGTGTTCTGTGGCACGGCGTTCAAGAACAAGGGCGTCCAGCCCCTGCTCGACGCCGTCGTCCGCTACCTGCCGTCGCCCCTGGACATCGAGGCCATCGAGGGCCACGACGTCAAGGACGCGGAGCTGGTCGTGAAGCGCAAGCCGTCCGACGAGGAGCCCCTCGCGGCGCTGGCGTTCAAGATCATGAGCGACCCGCACCTCGGCAAGCTCACCTTCGTCCGGGTTTACTCGGGCCGCCTGGAGGCCGGCACCTCGGTGCTGAACTCCGTCAAGGGCAAGAAGGAGCGCATCGGCAAGATCTACCGCATGCACGCCAACAAGCGTGAAGAGATCGACGCGGTGGGCGCCGGCGACATCGTCGCCGTCATGGGCCTGAAGCAGACCACCACCGGTGAGACGCTGTGTGACGACAAGGCACCCGTGATCCTGGAGTCCATGGACTTCCCGGCTCCGGTCATCCAGGTCGCCATCGAGCCCAAGTCCAAGGGTGACCAGGAGAAGCTGGGTGTCGCCATCCAGCGTCTCGCGGAGGAGGACCCCTCCTTCCACGTTCACTCGGACGAGGAGACGGGCCAGACCATCCTCGGCGGTATGGGCGAGCTGCACCTCGAGGTGCTGGTCGACCGTATGAAGCGCGAGTTCAAGGTCGAGGCCAACGTCGGCAAGCCGCAGGTCGCGTACCGCGAGACGATCCGCCAGGCCGTGGACCGTCACGACTACACCCACAAGAAGCAGACCGGTGGTACCGGTCAGTTCGCCAAGGTGCAGATCGCGATCGAGCCGATCACGGACGCCGATGGTCCGGCGTACGAGTTCGTGAACAAGGTCACCGGTGGCCGCGTGCCGAAGGAGTACATCCCTTCGGTCGACGCCGGTGCGCAGGAGGCCATGCAGTTCGGCATCCTGGCCGGCTACGAGATGACGGGCGTCCGCGTCACGCTTCTCGACGGTGGCTACCACGAGGTCGACTCCTCCGAGCTCGCGTTCAAGATCGCCGGTTCGCAGGCCTTCAAGGAGGCCGCGCGCAAGGCTTCTCCCGTGCTCCTCGAGCCGATGATGGCCGTAGAGGTCACCACGCCCGAGGACTACATGGGTGACGTCATCGGCGACATCAACTCCCGCCGTGGCCAGATCCAGGCCATGGAGGAGCGCCACGGCGCCCGCGTCGTGAAGGGCCTCGTGCCGCTTTCGGAGATGTTCGGCTACGTCGGAGACCTCCGCAGCAAGACCTCGGGTCGCGCCAGCTACTCGATGCAGTTCGACTCCTACGCCGAGGTTCCCCGGAACGTCGCTGAGGAGATCATCGCGAAGGCCAAGGGCGAGTAACTCTTCCGAGTACACGCTTTAGGCTTGCCACCGGAGCCTCTGGGGCAACAGGAGTAACCCTCCCGTTGCCCCGGGGGAACCGGCTATCCAGCAAAGATCACCTGGCGCCGATGATTCAAGGCGTACAGAACCACTCTCAGGAGGACCCCCGTGGCGAAGGCGAAGTTCGAGCGGACTAAGCCGCACGTCAACATCGGCACCATCGGTCACATTGACCACGGTAAGACGACCCTCACGGCCGCCATTACCAAGGTGCTGCACGACAAGTACCCGGACCTGAACGCGGCTTCGGCCTTCGATCAGATCGACAAGGCTCCTGAGGAGCGTCAGCGCGGTATCACCATCTCGATCGCGCACGTCGAGTACCAGACCGAGGCGCGTCACTACGCCCACGTCGACTGCCCGGGTCACGCGGACTACATCAAGAACATGATCACCGGTGCCGCGCAGATGGACGGTGCCATCCTCGTGGTCGCCGCCACCGACGGCCCGATGCCGCAGACCAAGGAGCACGTGCTCCTGGCCCGCCAGGTCGGCGTTCCGTACATCGTCGTCGCCCTGAACAAGGCCGACATGGTGGACGACGAGGAGATCCTGGAGCTCGTCGAGCTCGAGGTCCGCGAGCTGCTCTCCGAGTACGACTTCCCGGGCGACGACCTGCCGGTCGTCCAGGTCTCCGCGCTGAAGGCGCTCGAGGGCGACAAGGAGTGGGGCGACAAGCTCCTCGGCCTGATGGACGCCGTCGACGAGGCGATCCCGACCCCGCCGCGTGACACCGAGAAGCCGTTCCTGATGCCCGTCGAGGACGTCTTCACGATCACCGGTCGTGGCACCGTCGTCACCGGCCGCATCGAGCGTGGTGTCCTCAAGGTCAACGAGACCGTCGACATCATCGGCATCAAGACCGAGAAGACCACCACCACGGTCACCGGCATCGAGATGTTCCGCAAGCTGCTCGACGAGGGCCAGGCCGGCGAGAACGTCGGTCTGCTCCTCCGTGGCATCAAGCGCGAGGACGTCGAGCGCGGCCAGGTCATCATCAAGCCCGGTTCGGTCACGCCGCACACCGAGTTCGAGGCCGCCGCGTACATCCTGTCGAAGGACGAGGGTGGCCGTCACACCCCGTTCTTCAACAACTACCGCCCGCAGTTCTACTTCCGTACCACGGACGTGACCGGCGTCGTGACCCTCCCCGAGGGCACCGAGATGGTCATGCCGGGCGACAACACCGACATGACGGTCGCGCTGATCCAGCCGGTCGCCATGGAGGAGGGCCTGAAGTTCGCCATCCGTGAGGGTGGTCGTACCGTGGGCGCCGGCCAGGTCACCAAGATCACGAAGTAATTTCGTGCTCTGACCTGGTAGCTCGCGCGAGCGGGCACCATGTTCGGCAGAAGGGCCCCTTTCCCACCGCTCCGGCGGCGGGGGAGGGGCCCTTCTCCGTACCCCCATAAAAGCCGCGTAAGGGCCCTGTGAGAGGCTCACCGGCAGTTCGGGTACATCGCATGGGGTCACAGGGGTGGGAAGCGGTATGGGGCAGCACGACGACGGCGGGCCGGGCATCTCCGACGAGGAGTGGGCGCGGTTCAGCGAGCAGATCGCGCGGGAGTCCGCGGACGCTCCGAAGGAGCCGTCGGCGCGGGCGCGGATGGTGACCGAACGGCTGCGCGGTGAGGACGAGGCCAGGGCGCGGGCGGCTCGGCCCGGGGGGTTCGGGCGTCGGCCGAAGCCGGGGCGAAACGATCCGCCGGGGTGGCGGACCGGGCCGGCGTGGCAGGAGACGGAGGGCCGGGGGAAGGGCAGGCGGCGGCTCAAGGCGGCTGCCGCGATCGTTTTCATCGCGGCGCTCGCGCTGGTCGCCGTACGGCCGGAGCTGGTGATCGACAAGCTGACGGGCAAGGCCGAGGCCCGTGAGGAGGCCGCTAAGGCCGCCCCGCTGCCGGCGGAGTCCGTACGCCCGACCGCGGCCCCGGGGGACGTGTACCCGGACCAGCCGACCCTGAAGGACCCGTTCCGGGGTTCTCCGGCCCTGCAGTGGGCGGACGGCGCCGCCGCCATCGAGGTGCCCACGGCGACCGCCCTGGCCGGGATGTCGCAGGAGCAGGTCGCGGACGCGCTCGCGAAGGCGAAGGCCTTCCTGGTCGCCGCGAACCTGGACCCCGCGACCCTGCGGGGCGCGCGGCCGGAGGCGGCACTGGCGCTGCTGGACCCCCAGCAGCCGGAGGTGCCGCAGCGCCTGGAGCGCGCCCTGGCGCAGCCCGGCGCCCCGGACAACCCCGTCACCCTGTTCACGCGCTTCGACCCGGCCGAGGTCCGGCCCGTCGGCGACGTGGTCAAGGTGCGCGGCAGCATGCGGGCGGAAGCGGGGGACCCGGGGGAACTCCGGGTGGTCACCGACTACACCTTCGTGCACCCGATGACGAAGGGGGAGCGGAGCGTGCAGCGGACGATCGTGCGCCGGCAGATCACCTTCTCGCTGCTCGATCCGTCGCGCTGGCAGGCCACCAAGGGGAAGCTCCAGTTGCACGCGTACCACTCGGAGTGGTCGAACGTGCAGTGCGAGGCGACCGGCGGCTTCCTGCATCCGGACTTCCCGCAGGACGCGCTGGGCGGAACGCATCCTTCCGGACCGGCGACGGATCCGTACGACCGCAGCGGCGACATTCAGGGCGCGGGGTGCAGGACCCTCACGCGGTCCTGACCAGGGAGGCCCCGCCGGGAAACCGTCGCGCCGCAGTTTGACGTGATCGTCCGGCGGGGTATTCTCTTCGGCCCGATTGGCCAGGTACGTGTCTCGTATGGCAGACTACTCAAGTTGCTCGGTTGAGTGCCGATGCTGTGCGCCTCCCGCCGGGAGGACCGGAAGCGAGTCCCACAGTACTCGTCGTCCTTAATCTGCCTTTCGGGGCAGCAATGAGGACGGACGTACGGGAATCTTCTGGGAAGTGTCAGCACGGTGCCCACCAGGCACTCGGTGGGTGTTTCTCCCCCGATGCGCGGTCCGGGACCGCATCCCCTTGGACGAGGGAATTTCCGTATGGGAATTTTCTGTAGAGGGAGTGCGACACGCCCGACCGCGTGGGTCGGAGAGAAGCCGCGGGATCCGTCCCGCAGCCGACCGAGAGCCAGAGCGTTTCCACATACAGACAGGACTACGGAGTAGCCATGGCGGGACAGAAGATCCGCATCCGGCTCAAGGCCTACGACCACGAGGTCATCGATTCCTCGGCGAAGAAGATCGTCGAGACGGTGACGCGCACTGGTGCGTCGGTCGCGGGCCCGGTGCCGCTGCCCACTGAGAAGAACGTGTACTGCGTCATCAAGTCGCCGCACAAGTACAAGGACTCGCGCGAGCACTTCGAGATGCGCACGCACAAGCGCCTGATCGACATCCTCGACCCGACTCCCAAGACCGTTGACTCGCTGATGCGCCTGGACCTTCCGGCCGGCGTTGACATCGAGATCAAGCTCTGAGAGGCGTCGAGAAGATGGCAAAGCAGATCAAGGGCGTCCTGGGCGAGAAGCTCGGCATGACCCAGGTCTGGGACGAGAACAACCGTGTCGTCCCGGTGACCGTGGTCAAGGCCGGACCCTGCGTCGTTACCCAGGTCCGTACGAACGACATCGACGGCTACGAGTCGGTCCAGATCGCCTTCGGCGAGATCGACCCGCGCAAGGTGAACAAGCCCCTCAAGGGCCACTTCGCCAAGGCCGACGTGACCCCCCGCCGCCACCTGGTGGAGCTCCGCACCTCCGACGCCAGCGAGTACACGCTCGGCCAGGAGATCACTGCTGAGGTGTTCGAGTCCGGCGTCAAGGTTGACGTCACGGGCAACAGCAAGGGCAAGGGCTTCGCCGGTGTCATGAAGCGGCACAACTTCCGGGGCCTCGGCGCCGGTCACGGTGTGCAGCGCAAGCACCGCTCCCCCGGTTCGATCGGTGGCTGCGCCACCCCTGGGCGTGTCTTCAAGGGCATGCGCATGGCCGGTCGTATGGGTAACGAGCGCGTCACCACCCAGAACCTGACCATCCACGCGGTTGACGCGGAGAAGGGTCTGCTCCTTATCAAGGGTGCGGTCCCCGGTCCGAACGGCGGCCTCGTCCTGGTCCGTACCGCGGCCAAGGGGGCTTGAGGTAATGAGCACCATTGACATCCTTTCGCCGGCAGGCGACAAGGCCGGTACCGTCGAGCTCCCCGCGGAGATCTTCGACGCGAAGACCAGCGTTCCGCTGATCCACCAGGTCGTTGTCGCCCAGCTGGCTGCTGCCCGTCAGGGCACGCACAAGACCAAGCGTCGTGGCGAAGTCCGTGGTGGTGGCCGCAAGCCGTACCGCCAGAAGGGCACCGGCCGCGCTCGCCAGGGTTCGACCCGCGCTCCGCAGTTCGTCGGCGGTGGCGTCGTCCACGGCCCGCAGCCGCGTGACTACTCCCAGCGGACCCCGAAGAAGATGAAGGCCGCCGCCCTCCGCGGTGCCCTCTCGGACCGTGCGCGTCACTCCCGCATCCACGTCGTCACCGGCGTGGTCGAGGGTGCCGCCTCCACGAAGGCCGCCAAGACGCTGTTCGGCAAGATCTCGGAGCGCAAGAACCTGCTCCTGGTCGTCGACCGCGCCGAAGAGGCCGCGTGGCTGTCCGCCCGCAACCTGCCCCAGGTTCACATCCTGGAGCCGGGCCAGCTGAACACGTACGACGTGATCGTCTCTGACGACGTGGTCTTCACTCAGGCCGCTTTCGAGTCCTTCGTGTCTGGCCCCAAGGCCGATGAGACCGAAGGGAGCGACGCCTGATGTCTGAGGCGACCGTTACCAGCAAGACCTTCACCGACCCGCGCGACCTGCTGATCAAGCCGGTTGTCTCGGAGAAGAGCTACGCGCTGCTGGACGAGAACAAGTACACGTTCATCGTCGCGCCCGGCTCCAACAAGACCCAGATCAAGCAGGCCGTCGAGGCGGTCTTCGGGGTCAAGGTCACCGGGGTCAACACGATCAACCGTCAGGGTAAGCGCAAGCGCACCAAGACCGGTTTCGGCAAGCGCGCTGACACCAAGCGCGCCATCGTGACCCTCGCTGAGGGCGACCGAATCGACATCTTCGGCGGCCAGGCCTCCTAACGGAGGTCTAGTCGTCCGGAATCGGACGAGGACTGAGAAATGGGTATCCGCAAGTACAAGCCGACGACCCCGGGCCGTCGTGGCTCCAGCGTCGCCGACTTTGTCGAGATCACGCGGTCCACGCCGGAGAAGTCGCTGGTTCGCCCCCTGCACAGCAAGGGCGGCCGTAACAACACCGGTCGGATCACCGTTCGCCACCAGGGTGGTGGACACAAGCGCGCCTACCGCGTGATCGACTTCCGTCGTCACGACAAGGACGGCGTGCCGGCCAAGGTCGCGCACATCGAGTACGACCCCAACCGCACCGCGCGCATCGCGCTCCTGCACTACGCGGACGGCGAGAAGCGCTACATCATCGCGCCGAAGGCTCTGAAGCAGGGCGACCGGATTGAGAACGGCCCCACGGCCGACATCAAGCCCGGTAACAACCTGGCCCTTCGCAACATCCCGGTCGGTACCACGATCCACGCGATCGAGCTCCGTCCCGGTGGTGGCGCCAAGTTCGCCCGTTCCGCGGGTGCCTCCGTGCAGCTGCTGGCGAAGGAGGGCACGATGGCCCACCTTCGTATGCCTTCCGGTGAGATCCGCCTGGTCGACGCGCGCTGCCGCGCGACGGTCGGCGAGGTCGGCAACGCCGAGCAGTCGAACATCAACTGGGGCAAGGCCGGCCGCATGCGCTGGAAGGGCGTTCGCCCGTCCGTCCGCGGTGTCGCGATGAACCCGGTCGACCACCCGCACGGTGGTGGTGAGGGCAAGACCAGTGGTGGTCGCCACCCGGTCTCCCCGTGGGGTCAGAAGGAGGGTCGTACTCGCTCGCCGAAGAAGGCTTCGAGCAAGTACATCGTCCGCCGCCGCAAGACGAACAAGAAGCGCTAGGAGCGGGTTTAGATGCCGCGCAGTCTCAAGAAGGGGCCCTTCGTCGACGACCACCTCGTAAAGAAGGTGGACGTCCAGAACGAAGCCGGCACCAAGAACGTCATCAAGACCTGGTCCCGTCGCTCGATGATCATCCCCAGCATGCTGGGTCACACCATCGCGGTGCACAACGGCAAGACCCACGTCCCGGTGTTCGTCACCGAGTCGATGGTCGGCCACAAGCTCGGCGAGTTCTCGCCGACTCGCACCTTCCGCGGCCACGTCAAGGACGACCGGAAGTCGAAGCGCCGCTAAAGGCGGGGTGGTTATGACTATGACTTACACCGAAGGGACAACCATGGAAGCCAGGGCCCAGGCGCGGTACATCCGCGTCACGCCCATGAAGGCCCGCCGAGTGGTGGACCTTATCCGTGGCATGGATGCCACGGAGGCTCAGGCGGTCCTGCGTTTCGCCCCGCAGGCCGCGAGCGTGCCGGTCGGCAAGGTGCTGGACAGCGCCATTGCCAACGCCGCACACAACTACAACCACCCGGACGCCTCCACGCTGGTCATCAGCGAGGCGTACGTGGACGAGGGCCCGACCCTGAAGCGGTTCCGTCCGCGTGCCCAGGGCCGTGCCTACCGGATCCGCAAGCGGACCAGCCACATCACCGTGGTCGTCAGCAGCAAGGAAGGTTCCCGGTAATGGGCCAGAAGGTAAACCCGCACGGGTTCCGGCTCGGCATCACCACCGACTTCAAGTCGCGTTGGTACGCCGACAAGCTGTACAAGGACTACGTCAAGGAAGACGTCGCCATCCGCAGGATGATGACGTCCGGCATGGAGCGCGCCGGCATCTCGAAGGTTGAGATCGAGCGCACCCGTGACCGCGTGCGTGTGGACATCCACACCGCTCGTCCGGGCATCGTCATCGGCCGCCGTGGCGCCGAGGCCGACCGCATCCGCGGTGACCTCGAGAAGCTCACGGGCAAGCAGGTCCAGCTGAACATCCTCGAGGTCAAGAACCCCGAGCTTGACGCTCAGCTGGTTGCCCAGGCCGTTGCCGAGCAGCTCTCCTCCCGCGTCTCCTTCCGTCGCGCCATGCGTAAGAGCATGCAGGGCACGATGAAGGCCGGCGCCAAGGGCATCAAGATCCAGTGTGGCGGCCGTCTCGGCGGCGCCGAGATGTCCCGCTCCGAGTTCTACCGCGAGGGTCGTGTGCCGCTGCACACGCTGCGCGCGAACGTGGACTACGGCTTCTTCGAGGCCAAGACCACCTTCGGCCGTATCGGTGTGAAGGTCTGGATCTACAAGGGCGACGTCAAGAACATCGCCGAGGTTCGCGCCGAGAACGCTGCGGCCCGTGCGGGTAACCGCCCGGCCCGTGGTGCTCAGGGCGCTGGCGACCGTCCCGCCGGCCGTGGTGGCCGTGGTGGCGAGCGCGGCGGCCGTGGTGGCCGCAAGCCGCAGCAGGCTGCTGGTGTCGAGGCCCCCAAGGCCGACGCTCCCGCCGCCGCTCCGGCCGAGAGCACCGGAACGGAGGCCTGACCGACATGCTGATCCCTCGTAGGGTCAAGCACCGCAAGCAGCACCACCCGAAGCGCAGCGGTATGGCCAAGGGCGGTACTGAGGTCACGTTCGGTGAGTACGGCATCCAGGCGCTGACCCCGGCTTACGTGACGAACCGCCAGATCGAGGCGGCTCGTATTGCGATGACCCGCCACATCAAGCGTGGCGGCAAGGTCTGGATCAACATCTACCCGGACCGCCCGCTGACGAAGAAGCCTGCCGAGACCCGCATGGGTTCCGGTAAGGGTTCTCCCGAGTGGTGGATCGCCAACGTGCACCCGGGCCGGGTCATGTTCGAGCTGTCCTACCCGAACGAGAAGATTGCTCGTGAGGCGCTCACCCGCGCTGCTCACAAGCTTCCGATGAAGTGCCGGATTGTTCGGCGCGAGGCAGGTGAGTCGTGATGGCGACGGGAACCAAGGCGTCCGAGCTGCGTGAGCTCGGCAACGAGGAGCTCGTTGGCAAGCTGCGCGAGGCCAAGGAGGAGCTGTTCAAGCTCCGCTTCCAGGCGGCCACGGGTCAGCTGGAGAACAACGGCCGGCTCAAGTCCGTCCGTAAGGACATCGCTCGCATCTACACCCTGATGCACGAGCGTGAGCTCGGTATCGAGACGGTGGAGAGCGCCTGATGAGCGAGAACAACGTGACTGAGAAGACCGAGCGCGGTTTCCGCAAGACCCGTGAGGGTCTGGTCGTCAGCGACAAGATGGACAAGACCGTCGTCGTCGCCGTCGAGGACCGCGTGAAGCACGCCCTGTACGGCAAGGTCATCCGCCGTACGAACAAGCTCAAGGCGCACGACGAGCAGAACGCTGCCGGCGTCGGCGACCGCGTCCTCATCATGGAGACGCGTCCGCTGTCGGCGAGCAAGCGCTGGCGCATCGTCGAGATCCTCGAGAAGGCCAAGTAAGGAAATTCGCGCAAGCGAATTCCAAACAGACACAGTCTGAGGGGTTTCCCTCAGGTTCGTTCCGCCAGGCTCGGTGGGGGCGGTAGCTCTTCGGAGTGAGGCCCCCGCCGGGAACCGGCAGACAAACAGGAGATACACGTGATCCAGCAGGAGTCGCGACTGCGTATCGCCGACAACACTGGTGCCAAGGAAATCCTTTGCATCCGTGTTCTCGGTGGTTCCGGTCGCCGCTACGCGGGCATCGGTGACGTCATCGTCGCCACCGTCAAGGACGCGATCCCCGGTGGCAACGTGAAGAAGGGTGACGTCGTCAAGGCGGTCATCGTTCGCACCGTCAAGGAGCGTCGCCGCCAGGACGGCTCGTACATCCGCTTTGACGAGAACGCCGCCGTCATTCTGAAGAACGACGGCGACCCTCGCGGCACCCGTATCTTCGGCCCGGTGGGCCGTGAGCTGCGCGAGAAGAAGTTCATGAAGATCATCTCGCTCGCGCCGGAGGTGCTGTAAGCATGAAGATCAAGAAGGGCGACCTGGTTCAGGTCATCACCGGTAAGGACAAGGGCAAGCAGGGCAAGGTCATCGCGGCCTTCCCCGCCAACGACCGCGTCCTCGTCGAGGGTGTCAACCGGGTCAAGAAGCACACCAAGGCCGGCCAGACCGCTGGTGGCTCGCAGACCGGTGGCATCGTGATCACCGAGGCGCCGATCCACGTCAGCAACGTTCAGCTGGTTGTGGAGAAGGACGGCCAGAAGGTCGTTACCCGCGTCGGTTTCCGCTTCGACGACGAGGGCAACAAGATCCGCGTTGCCAAGCGGACGGGTGAGGACATCTGATGGCTACCACTCCGCGTCTCAAGACGAAGTACCGCGAGGACATCGCGGGCAAGCTGCGTGAAGAGTTCTCCTACGAGAACGTCATGCAGATCCCCGGCCTCGTGAAGATCGTGGTCAACATGGGTGTGGGCGACGCCGCCCGCGACTCCAAGCTGATCGACGGCGCCATCCGCGACCTGACGACGATCACCGGTCAGAAGCCGGCCGTCACGAAGGCCCGCAAGTCCATCGCGCAGTTCAAGCTGCGTGAGGGTCAGCCGATCGGCTGCCACGTCACCCTCCGTGGTGACCGCATGTGGGAGTTCCTGGACCGTACGCTGTCGCTCGCGCTGCCGCGTATCCGTGACTTCCGTGGTCTGTCGCCGAAGCAGTTCGACGGCCGTGGCAACTACACCTTCGGTCTCACGGAGCAGGTCATGTTCCACGAGATCGACCAGGACAAGATCGACCGTACCCGGGGTATGGACATCACCGTGGTCACCACGGCGACCAACGACGCTGAGGGCCGCGCGCTCCTTCGTCACCTCGGCTTCCCCTTCAAGGAGGCGTAAGCGAGATGGCGAAGAAGGCTCTCATCGCGAAGGCTGCCCGTAAGCCCAAGTTCGGTGTGCGTGCGTACACCCGCTGCCAGCGCTGCGGTCGCCCCCACTCCGTGTACCGCAAGTTCGGCCTGTGCCGCGTGTGCCTTCGTGAGATGGCTCACCGTGGCGAGCTGCCGGGCGTGACCAAGAGCTCCTGGTAAATCCCTCTCGTCCGCAAGGACTTGAGCGGTACCAGGCACTCTCGGTAAGCATCTGGACGGCGGCCGCCCGCCCGCGCATGCCTTAGGCTTGTGTGGTTGGGCGTCCGCCGCCCATAACGACTTACTACGCCGTAGGTCCCCGCGCCGCACCCGTCCCGCCTCTGAGTGGGGAGAGGGATGGCGCATACAGGAAACCCCGGCGAGAGAGGCCGAAGGCCACTTCATGACCATGACTGACCCGATCGCAGACATGCTCACTCGTCTGCGTAACGCTAACTCGGCGTACCACGACACCGTGGTAATGCCGCACAGCAAGATCAAGTCGCACATCGCGGAGATCCTCAAGCAGGAGGGTTTCATCACCGGCTGGAAGGTCGAGGACGCCGAGGTCGGCAAGAACCTCGTCCTCGAGCTGAAGTTCGGGCCGAACCGTGAGCGCTCCATCGCGGGCATCAAGCGGATCTCGAAGCCCGGTCTGCGCGTGTACGCGAAGTCCACCAACCTGCCGAAGGTCCTCGGCGGCCTGGGCGTGGCGATCATCTCCACGTCCCACGGTCTCCTGACCGGCCAGCAGGCAGGCAAGAAGGGCGTAGGTGGGGAAGTCCTCGCCTACGTCTGGTAGTCGGGAACGGAGGAAAAGCAATGTCGCGAATCGGCAAGCTCCCCATCCAGGTTCCCGCCGGTGTGGACGTCACCATCGTCGGCCAGACGGTCTCCGTGAAGGGCCCCAAGGGTTCCCTCGCGCACACCGTCAAGGCGCCGATCGAGATCGTCAAGGGTGAGGAAGGCGTTCTGAACGTCACCCGCCCGAACGACGAGCGTCAGAACAAGGCCCTGCACGGCCTGTCCCGCACGCTGGTGGCGAACATGATCACCGGCGTGACCACGGGGTACGTCAAGGCTCTCGAGATCAGCGGTGTCGGTTACCGCGTCGCCGCGAAGGGCTCCGACCTGGAGTTCCAGCTTGGCTACAGCCACCCGATCCTGATCGAGGCGCCCGACGGCATCTCCTTCAAGGTCGAGTCGCCCACCAAGTTCACGGTCGAGGGCATCGACAAGCAGAAGGTCGGCGAGGTCGCCGCCAACATCCGCAAGCTGCGGAAGCCCGACCCGTACAAGGCCAAGGGTGTCAAGTACGCCGGCGAAGTCATCCGCCGCAAGGTCGGAAAGGCTGGTAAGTAGCCATGGCATACGGTGTGAAGATCGCCAAGGGCGACGCGTACAAGCGCGCTGCCAAGGCTCGCCGCCACATCCGCATCCGCAAGAACGTCTCGGGTACGGCGGAGCGTCCGCGCCTCGTCGTGACGCGTTCCAACCGCAACATCGTTGCTCAGGTCATCGACGACCTCCAGGGTCACACCCTGGCGTCGGCGTCGACCCTGGACGCTTCGATCCGCGGTGGCGAAGGCGACAAGAGCTCGCAGGCCCAGGCTGTCGGCGCGCTCGTCGCCGAGCGTGCCAAGGCTGCGGGTGTCGAGACCGTCGTGTTCGACCGCGGTGGCAACCGATACGCCGGGCGCATTGCCGCTCTGGCTGACGCCGCCCGCGAAGCCGGGCTGAAGTTCTAAGCCCCGGTTCCGGGACTCACGGACGTAACAGAGAGAGGTAATCCAATGGCTGGACCCCAGCGCCGCGGAAGCGGTGCCGGTGGCGGCGAGCGGCGGGACCGGAAGGGTCGCGACGGTGGCGCTGCCGCCGAGAAGACCGCTTACGTTGAGCGCGTTGTCGCGATCAACCGCGTCGCCAAGGTTGTCAAGGGTGGTCGCCGCTTCAGCTTCACCGCGCTGGTCGTGGTGGGCGACGGTGACGGCACCGTAGGTGTCGGTTACGGCAAGGCCAAGGAAGTTCCCGCGGCCATCGCCAAGGGCGTCGAGGAAGCCAAGAAGAACTTCTTCAAGGTTCCCCGCATCCAGGGCACCATCCCGCACCCGATCCAGGGCGAGAAGGCGGCCGGCGTTGTCCTGCTGAAGCCTGCTTCCCCCGGTACCGGTGTTATCGCCGGTGGCCCGGTGCGCGCCGTTCTGGAGTGCGCCGGCGTTCACGACATCCTGTCGAAGTCCCTGGGCTCCGACAACGCGATCAACATCGTGCACGCGACCGTGGCGGCCCTCCAGGGCCTGCAGCGTCCCGAGGAGATCGCGGCTCGCCGTGGTCTGCCCCTCGAGGACGTCGCCCCCGCGGCTCTCCTTCGTGCACGTGCCGGGGCGGGTGTCTGATGGCCCGCCTCAAGATCACGCAGACGAAGTCGTACATCGGCAGCAAGCAGAACCACCGCGACACTCTGCGTTCGCTCGGGCTCAAGCGCCTGAACGACGTGGTCGTCAAGGAGGACCGCCCCGAGTTCCGCGGAATGGTGCAGACCGTCCGCCACCTCGTGACGGTTGAGGAGGTTGACTAACATGGCTGAGAACAGCCCGCTGAAGGCCCACAACCTCCGTCCCGCCCCCGGTGCCAAGACCGCGAAGACCCGTGTCGGTCGTGGTGAGGCGTCGAAGGGTAAGACGGCCGGTCGTGGTACGAAGGGCCAGAAGGCCCGCTACCAGATCCCGCAGCGCTTCGAGGGTGGGCAGATGCCCCTCCACATGCGTCTGCCGAAGCTCAAGGGCTTCAAGAACCCGTTCCGCACCGAGTTCCAGGTTGTCAACCTGGACAAGCTCGGCGCTCTCTACCCCGAGGGTGGAGAGGTCACGGTGGCCGATCTGGTCGCCAAGGGCGCGGTGCGCAAGAACAGCCTCGTCAAGGTCCTGGGCCAGGGCGAGATCTCCGTGGCGCTGCAGGTTTCGGTTGACGCCGTCTCCAGCTCCGCCAAGGAGAAGATTGCCGCCGCGGGCGGCACCGTCACCGAGCTCGTCTAAGACGAAAACTCAGTGACAAATAGCTAGAAACCCGACCGGGGATGCCTCACATATGGGGCATCCCCGGTTGGTCGTTCCACGGGAGGTGCAGACGCCGGTAAGGTGGCCTGCACCTTTGCTTGTACACATTCGTCGATCCCTCAGACCGTCACCTCTGACGCAGTAGCGCGGGGGTCGCAGGAGGCAC
The DNA here is from genome assembly GCF_042735575.1 of Streptomyces sp. NPDC059564. Lineage (NCBI taxonomy): Bacteria > Bacillati > Actinomycetota > Actinomycetes > Kitasatosporales > Streptomycetaceae > Streptomyces > Streptomyces sp. NPDC059564. The sequence continues at coordinate 40,714 of NZ_JBHWBP010000012.1, forward strand.
CGTGCTCACCGCGTTCGCCCGGGCGTTCAAGACGCCCGACCTGCGCAAGAAGCTGCTCTTCACGCTCGGCATCATCGTGCTGTATCGGCTCGGGTCCCACATCCCGGTACCCGGCGTGAGCTACAAGAACGTTCAGATCTGCGTTGACTCGATGGGGAGCAGCAACAGCCTCTTCGGTCTGGTCAACATGTTCAGCGGCGGTGCGCTGCTGCAGATCACGATCTTCGCGCTCGGCATCATGCCCTACATCACGGCGAGCATCATCCTGCAGCTGCTGACCGTGGTCATCCCGAAGCTGGAGAACCTCAAAAAAGAGGGTCAGTCCGGCACGGCGAAGATCACTCAGTACACGCGCTATTTGACGGTCGCGCTCGCGATCCTTCAGGGAACCGGCCTGGTCGCCACCGCGCGTACCGGCGCCCTGTTCGGTAGCTGCCCGGTCGCTCGGGAGATCGTCCCGAACCACTCGATCTTCACCACGGTCACCATGGTGATCACCATGACCGCGGGTACCTGCGTCGTCATGTGGCTCGGTGAGCTGATCACCGACCGCGGCATCGGCAACGGCATGTCGATCCTCATGTTCATCTCCATCGCCGCCGGCTTCGTCAGCGCGCTGTGGACGATCAAGCTCCAGGGCAAGATCGCTGGAGGCTGGGTCGAGTTCGGCGTGGTCATCCTGGTCGGCCTCGCGATGGTCGCCCTGGTGGTCTTCGTCGAGCAGGCGCAGCGAAGGATCCCTGTTCAGTACGCCAAGCGCATGATCGGACGCCGGGCTTACGGCGGTACGTCCACTTACATCCCGCTCAAGGTGAACCAGGCCGGTGTCATCCCGGTGATCTTCGCCTCGTCGCTGCTGTACATCCCGGCACTGATCGTGCAGTTCAGCGGCTCGCAGGCCGGCTGGGCGGTCTGGATCCAGAAGCACTTCGTCAAGGGTGACCACCCGTACTACATCGCGGCCTACTTCCTCCTGATCGTTTTCTTCGCGTTCTTCTACGTGGCGATCTCGTTCAACCCCGAGGAAGTTGCGGACAACATGAAGAAGTATGGTGGCTTCATCCCGGGCATCCGCGCCGGCCGGCCCACCGCTGAGTACCTGAGCTACGTACTCAACCGCATCACGTGGCCCGGCTCGCTGTACCTGGGTCTGATCGCTCTCGTGCCGACAATGGCGTTGGCGGGCTTCGGGGCGAACCAGAACTTCCCGTTCGGCGGGACGAGCATCCTGATCATCGTGGGTGTGGGTCTGGAAACCGTGAAGCAGATCGAGAGCCAGCTCCAGCAGCGCAATTACGAAGGGTTCCTCCGCTGATGCGAATCGTCCTCGTCGGACCTCCCGGTGCGGGCAAGGGAACGCAGGCCGCGTTCCTTGCCAAGAACCTGTCGATCCCGCACATCTCCACGGGCGACCTCTTCCGCGCCAACATCAGCCAGAACACCGAGCTGGGCCTGCGCGCGAAGGCGTTCATGGACGCCGGTGACCTCGTCCCCGACGAGATCACCATCGGCATGGCCAAGGACCGCATGGAGCAGCCGGACGCCGCGAACGGCTTCCTGCTCGACGGTTTCCCGCGCAACGTGTCCCAGGCCGAGGCTCTGGACGAGATGCTCAAGGGCGCGGGCATGAAGCTCGACGCCGTTCTCGACCTGGAGGTCGAGGAGGACGAGGTCGTCAAGCGGATCGCCGGCCGGCGGATCTGCCGCAAGGACTCCGCGCACGTCTTCCACGTCGCGTACGCGGCGCCGAAGGCCGAGGGCGTCTGCGACACCTGTGGCGGCGAGCTGTACCAGCGTGACGACGACTCCGAGGCGACCGTCCGCAACCGGCTGAAGGTCTACCACACGCAGACCGAGCCGATCATCGGCTACTACAAGTCGCAGGGCCTCCTGGTGACGATCCCCGCCCTCGGCGAGGTGCAGGAGATCACGAAGCGGGCGATGGACGCCCTGAAGAAGTAGTACCCCTGTTGTGCAGGTACGGCCGCGGTGTCCCCAGGGCATCGCGGCCGTACTGTTGAGAAGACCCGTTTCGAAGCTGGAAGGCACGCCCCCATGGTGCAGATCAAGACCCCCGAGCAGATCGCGAAGATGCGCGAGGCAGGGCTGGTCGTCGCCGCGATCCACGCGGCGACCCGTGAGGCGGCCGTACCGGGCGCCACGACGCGGGATCTGGACATGGTGGCCCGCAAGGTGATCGCGGACGCCGGGGCCAAGTCGAATTTCCTCGGCTACGGGGGCTTCCCCGCGACCATCTGCACCTCGGTGAACGAGGTCGTCGTCCACGGCATCCCGGACGACAAGACGGTCCTCAAGGACGGCGACATCATCTCCATCGACGCCGGCGCCATCATCGACGGCTGGCACGGCGACGCGGCGTACACGGCCTTCGTGGGCACCGGTCACGCACCGGAGCTGGTCGAGCTCTCCCGGGTGACGGAGGAGTCGATGTGGGCCGGCATCGCGGCGATGAAGCTCGGCAACCGGCTGGTGGACATCTCGAAGGCGATCGAGACGTACATCAAGCGCCAGCCGCGGCCGACCACCGGTGAGCACAGCCTCGGCAAGTTCGGGATCATCGAGGACTACGGCGGCCACGGCATCGGTTCCGAGATGCACATGGACCCGCACCTGCTGAACTACGTCTCGCGCAAGCGCGGCAAGGGCATCAAGCTCGTCCCGGGCGTCTGCCTGGCGATCGAGCCCATGGTCTCCCTGGGCACGGCCCAGACGGAGGTCCTGGCGGACGACTGGACGGTCATCACGACGGACGGCACCTGGTCCTCGCACTGGGAGCACTCCATCGCCCTGACCGAAGAGGGGCCCATCGTCCTGACCAGCCCCGACTGCGGCAAGGCGAAGCTGGCGGAGTACGGAGTCACCACGGCTCCCGACCCGCTGGCGTAATGATCTACACTCTGGGGCAAACTTTCCGGATTCGTCTTTCTGGGTGCCCTGACGTAGACTGACTCGTCGGCTCTCGTGCACTTCCATGCCTGCATGGAGCGCGAAGCCGATCAAGGTAGCCGATTCGAAAGGCGAAGCGTGGCCAAGAAGCAAGGTGCCATCGAAATCGAGGGCACCGTGATCGAGTCCCTCCCGAACGCGATGTTCAAGGTGGAACTCCAGAACGGTCACAAGGTCCTCGCGCACATCAGCGGCAAGATGCGCATGCACTACATCCGCATCCTCCCTGATGACCGGGTCGTCGTGGAGCTGTCTCCGTACGACCTGACGCGTGGCCGGATCGTCTACCGATACAAGTAGATCTTGTCTTCACTCCCGCCTGGGCGTCTTGTCCCGGCGCGGGTGGTGGCACTGACCCGGAGAACCTCACCAACATGAAGGTCAAGCCGAGCGTCAAGAAGATCTGCGACAAGTGCAAGGTGATCCGCCGTCACGGTCGGGTCATGGTCATCTGCGACAACCTGCGCCACAAGCAGCGCCAGGGCTGACGCACGCCGACCGACCTGCCTTAACGCAGTTCTTCGCGCGACGTAAGAAAACGTACATACGCAGAACCCGCCCAGCCCTCACGGGGGCCGGCGGTACCTCCGGCGGGGGCCGGGGACCCGGACGTACCACCACCCATCAAGGGTGGTCGGCGGTCGGGAGTGGTTCTGCGGAAGACCCCCGAACACACAGGAGCCATTTGTGGCACGCGTTTCCGGTGTTGACATCCCGCGCGAAAAGCGTGTGGAGATCGCACTCACCTACGTCTTCGGTATCGGGCGCACCCGGTCCAAGGAGATCCTCGCCTCCACGGGCGTGAACCCGAACACCCGCGTTCGTGACCTGGCCGAAGAGGACCTCGTCAAGATCCGCGAGTACGTGGACGCCAACCTCCGCACCGAGGGTGACCTCCGCCGCGAGATCCAGGGCGACATCCGCCGCAAGATCGAGATCCAGTGCTACCAGGGCATCCGCCACCGTCGTGGCCTGCCGGTGCACGGTCAGCGCACCAGCACGAACGCGCGTACCCGCAAGGGCCCGCGTCGCGCGATCGCCGGTAAGAAGAAGCCGGGCAAGAAGTAGTCCTGTTCAGCGGTCTTGCGCTGTAGGACCGACCACCTCCCGTAGGAGATTTAGATGCCCCCCAAGGGTCGTCAGGGCGCTGCCAAGAAGGTGCGCCGCAAGGAAAAGAAGAACGTCGCTCACGGGCACGCCCACATCAAGAGCACGTTCAACAACACGATCGTCTCGATCACGGACCCCTCGGGCAACGTGATCTCCTGGGCCTCCGCCGGCCACGTCGGCTTCAAGGGCTCGCGCAAGTCCACCCCCTTCGCCGCGCAGATGGCCGCCGAGTCGGCCGCCCGCCGCGCGCAGGAGCACGGCATGCGCAAGGTTGACGTCTTCGTCAAGGGTCCGGGCTCCGGCCGCGAGACCGCGATCCGCTCCCTCCAGGCCACCGGCCTCGAGGTCGGCTCGATCCAGGACGTCACCCCCACCCCGCACAACGGCTGCCGCCCGCCGAAGCGCCGCCGCGTCTGATCCGGGGCGGCGCCCTTCCCCGCCGTCGCGGGGGTGATCCGCGCCGCCGCGTCTGACGCAGCGGACGCACTTGTGCGTTCTTGAGTGTCCGGGCGGTACGAACCCCTCGCGGGGGACGTACCGCCCGTACCCTTGTAGTTCGTAGTACCCGTCGGGCGTCAAATAGTGGGCGTCCACGACTGAAGGAACACAGACATGCTTATCGCTCAGCGTCCTTCGCTGACCGAAGAGGTCGTCGACGAGTACCGCTCGCGGTTCGTGATCGAGCCGCTCGAGCCGGGCTTCGGCTACACCCTCGGCAACTCCCTGCGCCGTACGCTCCTGTCCTCGATCCCGGGTGCCGCTGTCACCAGCATCCGCGTGGACGGCGTCCTGCACGAGTTCACCACCGTGCCGGGTGTCAAGGAAGACGTCACCGACATCATCCTCAACATCAAGCAGCTGGTCGTCTCCTCGGAGCACGACGAGCCGGTCGTGATGTACCTGCGCAAGCAGGGTCCCGGCCTGGTCACCGCTGCCGACATCGCGCCCCCGGCCGGTGTCGAGGTGCACAACCCGGACCTGGTCCTCGCCACGCTCAACGGCAAGGGCAAGCTGGAGATGGAGCTGACCGTCGAGCGCGGTCGCGGCTACGTCTCCGCCGTCCAGAACAAGCAGCTGGGCCAGGAGATCGGTCGCATCCCGATCGACTCCATCTACAGCCCGGTCCTCAAGGTCACCTACAAGGTCGAGGCGACCCGAGTCGAGCAGCGCACCGACTTCGACAAGCTGATCGTCGACGTCGAGACCAAGCAGGCCATGCGCCCGCGCGACGCCATGGCGTCCGCCGGTAAGACCCTGGTCGAGCTGTTCGGCCTGGCGCGCGAGCTCAACATCGACGCCGAGGGCATCGACATGGGCCCCTCGCCGACGGACGCGGCCCTGGCCGCCGATCTGGCGCTGCCGATCGAGGAGCTGGAGCTCACGGTCCGCTCGTACAACTGCCTCAAGCGCGAGGGCATCCACTCCGTGGGTGAGCTCGTGGCGCGTTCCGAGGCCGACCTGCTCGACATCCGCAACTTCGGTGCGAAGTCGATCGACGAGGTCAAGGCGAAGCTGGCCGGCATGGGCCTGGCCCTCAAGGACAGCCCGCCCGGATTCGACCCGACCGCCGCCGCCGACGCCTTCGGCGCGGATGACGATGCCGATGCGGGCTTCGTCGAGACCGAGCAGTACTAAGAAAGCTTGTGGGGGGCCGACGCCCCCCACACCCCCCTCTCGCGACCGCTTGAGGGAACTGACTCCGGTACCTGACACGGCCGGTGCAGATTTGAAGGAGTAACAATGCCGCGTCCCGCAAAGGGTGCCCGTCTGGGCGGCAGCGCCGCGCACGAGAAGCACCTCCTCGCGAACCTCGCGAAGGCGCTCTTCGAGCACGGCCGCATCACCACCACCGAGGCCAAGGCCCGCCGCCTGCGTCCCTACGCCGAGCGTCTGGTCACCAAGGCCAAGAAGGGCGACATCCACAACCGTCGCCTGGTGCTGCAGACGATCACGGACAAGAGCATCGTGCACACGCTGTTCACCGAGATCGCCCCGCGCTACGAGAACCGCCCCGGTGGTTACACGCGCATCACCAAGATCGGCAACCGTCGTGGCGACAACGCCCCGATGGCCGTCATCGAGCTGGTCGAGGCCCTGACGGTCGCCCAGCAGGCCACTGGTGAGGCCGAGGCCGCCACCAAGCGTGCGGTCAAGGAGGCGGAGGCCAAGGCCGAGGCCACCGAGACCGAGGTCGAGGAGACCAAGGAGGCCTGATCCCGCTCCGGGATCGAGCTTGCTTGATCGGCTCTGAACGGGCCCGCCCCTTCCCGGGGCGGGCCCGTTCTGCATTGCGCGACTCTGAGAGGATCTGTCACGTGAGTGACGAGGTGGAGCCCGGGCACGTCCGGGTGCGGCTGGACCTGTCGTACGACGGCAAGGACTTCTCCGGCTGGGCGAAACAGCGCACGCTGCGGACCGTGCAGGGGGAGCTGGAGAGCGCCCTGCAGACCGTGATGCGCCTCAAGGAACCGGTCGACCTGACCGTGGCCGGGCGGACCGACGCCGGAGTGCACGCGCGCGGGCAGGTCGCGCAGTTCGACCTGGCCGAGGAGGTGTGGGCCGAGCACCACGACAAGCTGCTGCGCCGCCTCGCGGGGCGGCTGCCGCAGGACGTACGGGTGTGGCGGGCCGCCGAGGCCCCCGAGGGCTTCAACGCCCGGTTTTCGGCCATCTGGCGCCGCTACGCGTACCGCGTCGGCGACCACCAGGCCGGAGTGGACCCGCTGCGCCGCGGGCACGTGCTGTGGCACCAGTGGCCGCTGGACGTCGACGCCATGAACGAGGCCGCCGCCGCGCTGCTCGGCGAGCACGACTTCGCCGCGTACTGCAAGAAGCGCGAGGGCGCCACGACCATCCGTACGCTCCAGCAGCTCAGCTGGGAGCGGGCCGACGACGGGATCGTCACGGCCACCGTCCGGGCCGACGCCTTCTGCCACAACATGGTCCGCTCGCTGGTCGGCGCCCTGCTGCACGTGGGCGACGGGCACCGGCCGGTGGAGTGGCCCGGGCAGGTGCTGGCCGCCGCGGTACGGGACTCCTCGGTGCACGTGGTGAAGCCGCACGGGCTCACCCTGGAGGAGGTCGGCTACCCCGCGGACGAGCTGTTGGCCGCCCGCAGCAAGGAGGCCCGCAACATGCGCACCCTCCCGGGTGCCGGCTGCTGCTGAACGCCGGCTAATCCGGTTGGGTGGATCGCGGCGCGACCGGGAGAATGCCCCGCATGGGACATCTCGAAGCCAGCCACCTGGAGTACTACCTTCCCGACGGGCGGGTCTTGCTCCCCGACGTCTCCTTCCGCGTGGGGGAGGGGTCGGTGGTGGCCCTGGTGGGGGCGAACGGCGCCGGCAAGACCACCCTGCTCAAGCTGATCTCCGGTGAGCTCCAGCCGCACGGCGGCGGGGTCACGATCAGCGGCGGGCTCGGCGTGATGTCGCAGTTCGTGGGCTCGGTCCGGGACGAGACGACCGTACGGGACCTGCTGGTGTCGGTGGCGCAGCCGCGGATCCGGGAGGCCGCGAAGGCCGTGGACCGGGCCGAGCAGCTGATCCTGACGGTGGACGACGAAGCCGCCCAGATGGCGTACGCGCAGGCGCTCAGCGACTGGGCCGACGTACAGGGCTACGAGGCGGAGACCCTGTGGGACGTCTGCACCATGGCCGCGCTGGCGATCCCGTACGACAGCGCGCAGTTCCGCGAGGTGCGCACACTGTCGGGCGGTGAGCAGAAGCGGCTCGTCCTGGAGGCGCTGCTGCGCGGGCCGGACGAGGTGCTGCTGCTCGACGAGCCGGACAACTACCTCGACGTCCCGGGCAAGCGCTGGCTGGAGGAGCAGCTCGCCGCCACCCGCAAGACGGTGCTGTTCGTCTCCCACGACCGGGAGCTGCTCACCCAGGCCGCGGAGAAGATCATCAGCCTGGAGGCGAGCCCGACGGGCAGCGACGTGTGGGTGCACGGCGCGGGCTTCGCGACGTACCACGACGCCCGCAAGGAGCGTTTCGCGCGCTTCGAGGAGCTCAAGCGGCGCTGGGACGAGGAGCACGCGCGGCTGAGGGCGCTGGTGCTGCGGCTGCGCAACCAGGCGGCGTCCAGCCCCGACATGGCCTCGCGCTACCGGGCGATGCAGACCCGCTTCCAGAAGTTCGAGGAGGCCGGCCCGCCGCCGGAGCCGCCGCGCGAGCAGGACATCCGGATGCGGCTCAAGGGCGGCCGGACGGGCGTGCGCGCGCTGACCGTGGAGAACCTGGAGCTGACGGGGCTGATGAAGCCCTTCTCGCTGGAGGTCTTCTACGGGGAGCGGGTCGCGGTGCTCGGCTCGAACGGTTCCGGCAAGTCGCACTTCCTGCGGCTGCTGGCGGGCGAGGACGTCAAGCACACGGGCACCTGGAAGCTGGGCGCGCGGGTGCTGCCCGGGCACTTCGCGCAGACGCACGCCCACCCGGAGCTTTTCGGCCGCACCCTCGTCGACATCCTGTGGACGGAGGCGGCCAAGCCGCTCGGCCAGGCCATGGGCGCCCTGCGCCGTTACGAGCTGGAGCGCCAGGGCGAGCAGCCCTTCGAGAAGCTCTCGGGCGGTCAGCAGGCGCGTTTCCAGATCCTGCTGCTGGAACTGGCCGGAACCACGGCGCTGCTGCTGGACGAGCCGACGGACAACCTCGACCTGGAATCGGCGGAGGCCCTGCAGGACGGGCTGGAGGCGTACGACGGCACTGTGCTGTGCGTCACGCACGACCGCTGGTTCGCGCGCACATTTGACCGTTACTTGGTCTTCGGTTCGGACGGTGTTGTGCGGGAGACTCAGGAACCCGTCTGGGACGAACGTAGGGTCGATCGGAAGCGCTAGGGGCGGTTCAACCCCTTGGCGGGTCGAGGGGGAGGCGCTGTGGGGCTGCGGCCTAGCATCTGGCTCATGAAGTGGGACCGTCCGTCCGCCGCCGACCGGCGGACCGCCTGGCTGCTGGAGCCGGCGCCCCGGTCGTGGCGGGTGGTCTCGCTGCTGATCCTCCTGGTCATCGCGGTCTCGACGAGCCTGCGGGCGAACTGGGGCTCGGACAACGCCTTCGTGGTCAAGGCCGCGGACGCGCTGCTGGCGGGGGTCTCCCCGTACGAGGACAAGCGGTTCCTGTACCTGCCGAGCGCCGTGATCATGGCGGTGCCGGAGGCGATGCTCCCGCAGGTGGTGCTGCGCTGGCTGCTGCCGGTGGGGATGACGGGGCTCGTCGGGATCGGCTGGTGGGCCTCGTTGCGGCTGTTCGCGGTGCCGCTGTGCTCGCGCTTCGCGGTGGGCGGCTTCGGGCTGCTGGCCCTGGCGTACAAGCCGTACGTGAACCTCGTGCTGATCGGGAACTGGACGGCGATCTCGGCGGCCGCGCTGCCGGTGGCGCTGCTGCTCGCGCACCGGCGTTCCTGGGTCGCGGCGGGGCTGGTGGTGGGGCTCGCCATCGCCTGCAAGCCGATGCTGGTGCCGGTCGGGCTGCTCTTCGTACTGGCCCGGCAGTGGCGGGGGCTGGCGGTGGCGGTGCTGGTGCCGGTGGGGGTGTCGCTGGCGGGGGCGCTGCTGATGCCGAGCCCGACGCTGTTCTTCACCAAGACCCTGCCGTTCCTGTTCAAGGGGCAGGACGCCTACGCGCTGCCCTGGGACGCCTCGCCGATCGCGGTGCTGCCGCGGCTGGGGCTGCCGGAGCCGGTGGCGGTGGTGCTGGCCGGGGCGGGGGCGCTGGCGGTGCTGTGGGCGGTCGCGGTGCGGTGGCGGCGCGAGGACGACGGTGACACGGGCGAGCTGAGGCTCGCGGAGACGGCCTGCATGGTGATGCTCGCCGTGTTCCTGGTGTCGCGGCCGTCCTTCGACCACTACCTGCTGCTGGTGCTGCCGCTGCTGCTGGCGTCGGGGGTGCGGGAGGGCTCGATGCCGCGTTCGCCCTGGTTCTGGGTGGCGCTGGTGCCGCAGCTGGCGGTGGTTCCGTGGCCTTCGGAGTTCGAGCACAAGCGGCGGGCGTTCCGGGATTTCGCGGCGCTGTGCGCGCTCGCGGGGCTGTGCGCGTGGCGTGCGTTGCGGCCGGACCGGGTTACTCTGGAACCTGTACGAACTACGGGGTCCCCACCCAGGACCGAACCGGAGTGCGCCGCGACCCCCGTCGAGACGGGATCGCGGACCGCGTTTTGACCCTTCCAGGTCTTCAGGGGTACCCTGCTGGTTCGTTATGCGTATTGGCTTGCTCATTCTCACGTGAATTTGCCTTACGCCGGTCCACCGGGCCGATGACCAGCGGTACACACGGGTTGCGTCCCCGATGTGGACCAGGGCTGTCGTGATCGTCCGTGGTGACCCATGTCAGGACCCGTCCCTCGGGCTCACCCCCCGGGGATGACCCACCACTGAAGAAGCGAAGGCATACGCGTGCGTACGTTCAGCCCCAAGCCCGGCGACATCTCGCGCCAGTGGCTCGTCATCGACGCCCAGGACGTTGTCCTCGGCCGTCTGGCGACCCAGGCCGCTGCCCTCCTGCGGGGCAAGCACAAGCCGACTTACGCCCCCCACATGGACATGGGCGACTTCGTCATCATCGTCAACGCCGACAAGGTTCACCTGTCCGGCAACAAGGCGACCCAGAAGATGGCGTACCGCCACTCCGGCTACCCGGGTGGTCTCCGCTCCGTGCGTTACGACGACCTCCTGGCGAACAACCCGGAGAAGGCCGTCGAGAAGGCCATCAAGGGCATGCTCCCCAAGAACACCCTGGGCCGTCAGATGCTCTCGAAGCTGAAGGTCTACTCGGGCGACCAGCACCCCCACGCTGCCCAGCAGCCGGTGCCGTTCGAGATCACCCAGGTCGCGCAGTAGTTCCGGCCACCCCCTAAGACGTAGAAAATTCTGAGGAGCATCGTGGCCGAGACCACCGCCGAGACCCCCGTCGAAGAGTTCGAGGGCGTCGAGGAGTACACCACCGAGTCCGAGGTCGTCGTCGAGGGCGACTACACCTCCGAGTCGCTTGCCGGTCGCTTCGGTGACCCCCAGCCGGCCGCCGGCCTGGGCCGTCGCAAGAACGCCATCGCCCGCGTCCGGATCGTTCCGGGCACCGGCAAGTGGAAGATCAACGGTCGCACCCTTGAGGACTACTTCCCCAACAAGGTGCACCAGCAGGAAGTCAACGAGCCGTTCAAGCTCCTCGAGCTGGACAACCGCTACGACGTCATCGCCCGCATCTCGGGTGGCGGCGTTTCCGGCCAGGCCGGCGCCCTGCGCCTCGGCGTGGCCCGTGCGCTGAACGAGGCGGACGTGGACAACAACCGCCCGGCGCTGAAGAAGGCCGGCTTCCTCTCCCGCGACGACCGTGCGGTCGAGCGCAAGAAGGCCGGTCTCAAGAAGGCCCGTAAGGCTCCGCAGTACAGCAAGCGTTAATCTGCGCCTGCTGTTCTGCAACGAAACCGCCCCGGCAGCACTCTCTGTGCTGTCGGGGCGGTTCGTTTACCGCCACAAGCGGCAAATACCTGTCACAAGCGGTCACAAAGCGAAGCGTGAACTCGGGAGGACAACAGTGGGACGACTCTTCGGGACGGACGGTGTACGAGGCGTCGCCAATGCGGATCTGACGGCTGAGCTCGCGCTCGGCCTCTCCGTGGCGGCCGCACACGTACTGGCCGAGGCGGGCACCTTCGCGGGCCACCGGGCCACGGCGGTCGTCGGCCGCGATCCCCGCGCGTCGGGCGAATTCCTGGAGGCCGCGGTCGTCGCGGGCCTCGCCAGCGCCGGCGTGGACGTCCTGCGCGTCGGTGTGCTGCCCACCCCGGCGGTGGCGTATCTCACCGGTGCGCTGGGCGCCGACCTCGGCGTGATGCTCTCCGCGAGCCACAACGCCATGCCCGACAACGGCATCAAGTTCTTCGCGCGCGGCGGCCACAAGCTCGCCGACGACCTGGAGGACCGCATCGAGTCGGTCTACGAGGAGCACCGCACGGGCGCTCCCTGGGACCGGCCCACCGGCTCCGGCGTCGGCCGGGTCTCCGACTACACCGAGGGCTTCGACAAGTACGTCGCCCACCTCATCGCGGTCCTCCCGAACCGTCTCGACGGCCTCAAGGTCGTCCTCGACGAGGCCCACGGCGCGGCCTCCTTCGTCTCCCCCGAGGCCTTCACCCGGGCGGGCGCGGAGATCATCACGATCGGCGCCGAGCCCGACGGCCTGAACATCAACGACGGCTGCGGCTCCACCCACCTGGACCTGGTCAAGCAGGCCGTGGTCGAGCACGGCGCCGACTTCGGCATCGCGCACGACGGCGACGCCGACCGCTGCCTGGCGGTGGACGGCTCCGGCGCCGAGGTCGACGGCGACCAGATCCTCGCGGTGCTGGCGCTGGCCATGCGCGAGGCCGGCCAGCTGCGGGAGAACACCGTGGTCGGCACCGTCATGTCGAACCTGGGCTTCAAGCTGGCCATGGAGGCCGAGGGCATCCAGGTCGTGCAGACCGGGGTCGGCGACCGGTACGTGCTGGAGTCGATGAAGGAGAACGGCTACGCGCTGGGCGGCGAGCAGTCCGGCCACGTGATCATCCTCGACCACGCGACCACCGGCGACGGCACGCTGACCGGCCTGATGCTGGCGGCCCGCGTCGCGGCCACCGGGCGGTCCCTGGCCGACCTGGCCGGGGTCATGAAGCGGCTGCCGCAGATCCTGATCAACGTCCCGGACGTGGACAAGTCCCGGGTCGCGACCTCCGGCGAGCTGGCCGCGGCCGTCGCCGACGCCGAGCGCGAGCTGGGCACCACCGGCCGGGTGCTGCTCCGTCCGTCCGGTACGGAGCCCCTCGTCCGGGTGATGGTGGAGGCCGCCGACATCGAACAGGCCCGCGCGGTCGCCGGGCGGCTCGCGGACGTCGTGAAGTCGGCGCTGGGCTAGGCCCTCCTCGTCGAAGGTGCGCCGTGGCGCACCCGGCGGGCGGATCATCCGGCCCCGCTGGGTGCGCCACGGCCGTTTCCAGCCGATGGGGGATGCGGTGTGCCCGCACCCTCGTGGCCGGCGCGTGCGGTGGCCGCAGAGCGCCGTGCTCAGAGTTTGCGCAGGCTCAGCTTCTGCACCTTGTGGTCCGGGCCCTTGCGCACGACGAGCGTGGCGCGGCCGCGGGTGGGCGCCACGTTCTCCAGCAGGTTGGGCTTGTTGATGGTCCGCCACATCGTCTGGGCGTACTCCAGGGCCTCCTCCTCGGAGACCTGGGTGTACTTGCGGAAGTAGGAGAAAGGATTCTGGAACGCGGTCTCGCGCAGCTTCCGGAAGCGGTTGAGGTACCAGCGCTCGATGTCCTCGGGGCGGGCGTCCACGTACACGCTGAAGTCGAAGTAGTCGGCGAGACCGACGCGGGTGCGGCCGTCCTTGCCGGGCAGGGCGGGCTGGAGGACGTTCAGCCCCTCGACGATCAGGATGTCCGGGCGGCGGACCACGAGCTGCTCGCCCGGGACGATGTCGTAGATCAGGTGCGAGTACACCGGCGCCGTGACCTCGTCCTTGCCCGCCTTGATGTCCGCGACGAAACGGGTCAGCGCGCGCCGGTCGTAGGACTCCGGGAAGCCCTTGCGGGAGGTCAGGCCGCGCCGCTGGAGCTCCTTCATCGGGAACAGGAACCCGTCCGTGGTGACCAGCTCGACGCGCGGGTGCTCCGGCCAGCGGGCGAGGAGGGCCTGGAGCAGACGGGCCACCGTGGACTTGCCGACGGCGACCGAGCCGGCGACGCCTATCACGAAGGGGGTGCCCTGCTGGGCGCCGTGGCCGTTGCCCGCGTCGCCGAGGAAGGTGTTGAGGGTGCCGCGGAGGTTGCTGGTGGCGCCGACGTACAGGTTGAGCAGGCGGGAGAGCGGGAGGTAGACGTCCCGCACCTCGTCGAGGTCGATGACGTCGCCGAGGCCGCGCAGCCGCTCGACCTCCTGCGCCGTCAGCGGCAGCGGCGTCCGCTCGCGCAGGGCGCTCCATTCGGCCCGCGTGAGGTCGACGTACGGGGAGGCGTCGGGCACCCGGCGGGGGCCGGAGCGCTCCGGTCCGGGCTCCGGCGTGCAACGCGTCGGCGATGTGATCACAGGCCCATTGTCGGGGCTCGGGGGCGCGCGTGGATGGTGGGGTCGGTCACGTGGGTGCGGGACGGGCGGGAAGACGCAGGTGGAGGGGGCGTACGGGGGGTGTGCGGGGGGTTGTACGCGAGCGGGTATCGATCGGAAGGCCGTCCCGTCTCATGCGGATCACGATTGGCCGCCAGGGGCGGCGACACCGGTGGGGCGGGCCGGGGCGACCGTACATTGATCGACACCGCGGCGCTGATCAGCGCCCTCGCGGTGTTCTTTCTCTGGGGGAATCCTTCGTGCGCACCACGCTCGTCCGTCGTACCGTCCTGACCGCCTCCGCGGTCTCCCTGGCCCTGCTCGCGACCGCCTGCGGCGCCGGCAAGGCCGACACCAAGGCCGACGCCAAGCCCGAGCCGCGGCCGTCCGCGCCGTCGAGCGCCGCCCCGGCGGCCAAGGGCAAGACCGACTCGGAGCTGTCCGCGCTGCTGGTCACCCAGGCCGACGTGCCGGACCACGTCGAGGCGAAGGACGTGGCCAAGAAGGCCTCCGAGGACCAGGGCAACGCGGGAACCGTCGACAAGCCCGAGTGCAAGGCGCTGGTCGACGCCTACACCCAGCGGAAGATCGGCACGCCGACCGGAACCGCCCTCACGGCCCTGGCCGCGAAGCCGAAGGAGCTCGGCCCGAACGCGACCGAAGAGGAGAAGGCGGCCGCGATCATGGGTGCCCTCACCACCACCACGACGGTGACCGGCCTCACGTCGTACGACGGCAAGGGCGCCGAGGAGATGGTGGCGTCCGTCAAGGCGGCGGGCACGGCGTGCCCGGCCGGCTTCTCGGTGACCGCGGGAAGCGACGTCACCAAGTTCGACAGCGTCAAGCCCGGCCAGTCCGCCTCCGTGGGCGACGAGGCCGTCAGCCTGGTCCTCACCATGGACCTGGAGGACGGCGACAAGGGCACCATCCTGCTGAACGTGGTGCGCAAGGCCAACACGGTGGCGACCTTCTCGTCCATCAGCTTCGGGGGCAAGACGGAGTTCCCCAAGACCCTGATCGGGGCCCAGGCCAAGAAGCTCGGCTGACCTTCCGCGAACCGAGCGTCAACCCCGCTCCGGCGATTCGCCGGGGCGGGGTTTCGACTTGTTCAGGTACCGGGCAGACTGCCAACTACGGCGTAGGGTGCGGCCTATGTGCGGAATTGTGGGTTACGTGGGAGCGCAGTCGGCGCTCGATGTGGTCATCGCCGGACTGAAGCGGCTGGAGTACCGCGGCTACGACTCGGCCGGTATCGCGGTGCTCGCCGACGGGCGGCTCGCCAACGTCAAGAAGGCCGGGAAGCTGGTCAACCTGGAGAAGGAACTCGTCGGGCACCCCCTGCCGGCCGGGTCCACGGGGCTCGGGCACACGCGGTGGGCGACCCACGGCGGGCCCACCGACGTCAACGCCCATCCCCATCTGGACAACTCCGGACGGGTGGCCGTCGTGCACAACGGCATCATCGAGAACTTCGCCGCGCTGCGCGCCGAACTGGCCGAGCGCGGGCACCGGCTGGAGTCCGAGACGGACACCGAGGTCGTCGCGCACCTGCTGGCCGAGCGGTTCGCGGCCGGGCCGGGCACGTCCGGGGCGCTCGCGGAGGCGATGCGGCAGGTGTGCCGGCGCCTGGAGGGCGCGTTCACGCTGGTCGCGGTGCACGCCGACGAGCCCGACGTGGTGGTCGGCGCCCGCCGCAACTCCCCGCTCGTGGTGGGCGTCGGGGAGGGCGAGAACTTCCTCGCCTCGGACGTGGCGGCCTTCATCGCCCACACCCGCTCCGCGATCGAGCTCGGCCAGGACCAGGTCGTCGAACTGCGCCGCGACGGGGTCACGGTGACCACGTTCGACGGTGCGCCGGCGGACGTGCGGGCCTACCACGTGGACTGGGACGCCTCGGCGGCCGAGAAGGGCGGCTACGACTACTTCATGCTCAAGGAGATCGCCGAGCAGCCGAAGGCCGTCGCCGACACCCTCCTCGGCCGGATCGACGCGAGCGGCATGCTGACCCTGGACGAGGTGCGCATCCCCGCCTCGGTGCTCCGCGAGGTCGACAAGGTCGTGATCGTGGCGTGCGGTACGGCGTACCACGCGGGCATGATCGCGAAGCTGGCCATCGAGCACTGGACCCGCATCCCCTGCGAGACGGAGCTGGCCAGCGAGTTCCGCTACCGCGACCCGATCCTGGACCAGCGGACGCTGGTGATCGCGATCTCGCAGTCCGGCGAGACCATGGACACCCTGATGGCGCTGCGCCACGCGCGCGAGCAGGGCGCCAAGGTGCTGGCCGTCTGCAACACCAACGGGTCCACGATCCCGCGCGAATCGGACGCCGTGCTGTACACGCACGCCGGTCCGGAGGTGGCCGTCGCCTCGACGAAGGCGTTCCTGACGCAGCTGGTGGCCTGCTACCTGGTCGCGCTGTACCTCGGCCAGGTGCGGGGCACCAAGTGGGGCGACGAGATCGAGTCGGTGATCCGGGAGCTGTCGGAGATCGCGGGCGCCGTGGAAACCGTGCTGGAGACGATGGAACCCGTACGGAGCCTCGCGCGGTCGCTGGCCGACAAGAACACCGTGCTGTTCCTGGGGCGGCACGTCGGCTACCCGGTGGCGCTGGAGGGCGCGCTCAAGCTCAAGGAGCTGGCGTACATGCACGCCGAGGGCTTCGCGGCGGGCGAGCTCAAGCACGGGCCGATCGCGCTGATCGAGCAGGACCTGCCGGTGGTCGTGGTCGTGCCCTCGCCGCGCGGGCGGTCCGTCCTGCACGACAAGATCGTCTCGAACATCCAGGAGATCCGGGCGCGCGGGGCGCGGACCATCGTCATCGCGGAGGAGGGCGACGAGGCGGTCGTCCCGTACGCCGACCACCTGATCCGGATCCCGGCGACGCCGACGCTGCTCCAGCCGCTGGTCGCGACGGTGCCGCTGCAGGTGTTCGCGTGCGAGCTGGCCACGGCGCGGGGGAACGAGGTGGACCAGCCGCGTAATCTCGCCAAGTCGGTGACTGTGGAGTAGTGGGGTTTTTCTTGTGATTGTCGGTGTGGGGATTGACGTTGCCGAGATCGAGCGGTTCGGCGCCGCGCTGGAGCGGACGCCGAACCTGGCGCGACGGCTGTTCCTCGACGCCGAGTTGACGCTGCCGAGCGGCGAGCGGCGCGGAACCGCCTCGCTCGCCGCCCGGTTCGCCGCCAAGGAGGCCCTGGCCAAGGCGCTCGGCGCGCCGGGCGGGCTGCTGTGGACCGACGCCGAGGTGTACGTGGAGGAGTCCGGGCAGCCCCGGCTGCGGGTGTCGGGGACGGTCGAGGCGCGGGCGAAGGCCCTCGGGGTGACGTCGTGGCACATCTCGCTCAGCCATGACGCCGGGGTCGCCTCCGCGGTGGTGATCGCCGAGGGGTAGGCGTTCGGGCACGCTGGGGGCATGCGTACTGCTTACAGCGTGGAGACCGTACGGGCCGCCGAGCGCGAGCTGATGGCACGGCTGCCGGAAGGCGCCCTGATGGCGCGGGCGGCGGCGGGACTGGCCGCCGTGTGCGCGGAGTTGCTGCGGCGGAGCCGGGGCCGGGTCTACGGCTCCCGGGTCGTGCTGCTGGCCGGGCCCGGGGACAACGGCGGCGACGCCCTGTACGCGGGGGCGCGGCTGGCGCGGCGCGGGGCCCGGGTGACGGCGGTGCCGATGGATCCGGCGCGGATGCACCCCGGCGGGCTGGCCGCGCTGCTGGCCGCCGGGGGGCGGGTCGCGGAGCCGGTGCCGCAGCGGGCCGACCTCGTGCTGGACGGGCTGACCGGGATCGGCGGGCGCGGCGGGCTGCGGGCCGCGGCCGCCGCGCTGGTGGAGCGGATCCCGGCGGGCGCGCTCGTCGTCGCCGTGGACCTGCCGAGCGGGGTGGACGCGGACACCGGGGAGGTGACGGGCCCGGCGGTGTCGGCCGACGTGACGGTCACCTTCGGGGCGTACAAGCCGGGGCTGCTGATCGACCCCGGGGCCTCGCGGGTGGGCGCGCTGCGGCTGGTCGGGATCGGGCTGGAGCTGCCGGCGCCGGAGCTTGAGGCCCTCCAGCACGCCGATGTGGCGGGGCTGCTCCCGGTGCCGACGGCGTCGAGCGACAAGTACCGGCGGGGCGTGGTCGGCGTCGTCGCCGGGTCGGAGCAATACCCGGGCGCGGCGGTGCTGGCCGTGGCGGGGGCGCTGCGGGGTGGCGCGGGCGCGGTGCGGTACGTGGGCCCGGCGGTGGACGCCGTGCTCGCGCGGTACCCGGAGGTGCTGGTCGGGCGGGGCCGGGTGCAGGCGTGGGTGGTCGGGCCGGGGATCGGGGACGGGCGGGGCGCGGAGGTGGCGCGGGCGCTGGCCGACCGGGACGTGCCGGTGCTGGTGGACGCGGACGGGCTGCGCGGGCTGGACCCCGAGGTGGTGCGGGGGCGCCGGGCGGCGACCCTGCTGACCCCGCACGCGGGGGAGGCGGCGGCGCTGCTGGGGGTGCCGCGGGAGTCGGTGGAGGCCGGGAGGCTGGGGGCCGTACGGGAGCTGGCGGGGCGGTACGGGGCGACGGTGCTGCTGAAGGGGTCGACGACGCTGGTCGCCTCCGGCGGGCCGGGCGGGGGCGGGGGCGGGGTGGTCCGGGTCAACCCGACCGGGACTCCGTGGCTCGCCACCGCCGGGAGCGGGGACGTGCTGTCGGGGCTGGCCGGGTCCCTGCTGGCGGCCGGGCTGTCGGGGGTGGACGCCGGGTCGGTGGCCGCGTACCTCCACGGGCTGGCCGGGCGGCTGGCCGCCGGCTGCGTGGGGGCGCCGGTGATGGCCCAGGAGGTGGCCGCCGCCCTTCCTTCGGCCTGGCGCGCCGTGCGGCCCTGACGGGGCCGGGGCTGGAGTTTGCCGGGTCGGGGCCGGATGGGCCGGGGCCGCCGCTGCGCGAGCCGGGCTGCCGCCCGGGCTCCTGGGGCTCCGCCCCAGAC